>JBKKAU010000922.1:0-4100 GCA_046714475.1 Thermoanaerobaculia bacterium | reverse complement strand
GGTCGACCCCAAGGCCTGGGCTTCCGATCCCTGGAAGGCGGTGGTGAGGACGGGACCGCTGGGTGCCCCCGGGACGCGCGCGGTCGCCCTCGCGGCGCACCAGGGTCCCCTGGACGGCGAGTGGCGGATCTTCGCCCGCTCGGCGAGCGACGACAAGTCGCCGATCGTGGCCCTGCTCGCCGCCGTGGATGCCCTGCGGGCCGCCGGCATCCGGCCTTCGGTCAACCTCAAGGTCTTCCTGGAGGGGGAGGAGGAGGACGGCTCGCCGCACCTCACCGAGCTCCTCCAGGCTCACGCCAGGCTGCTCGCCGCCGACGCCTGGGTGCTCTGCGACGGCCCGACGCACCAGACCGGCCGCATGATGCTCTACTTCGGAGCGCGCGGCGTCACCAGCCTGAACCTCACGGTCTACGGGCCGCTGCGCCCTCTCCACTCCGGCCACTACGGCAACTGGGCGCCCAACCCGGCGGTGCTCCTGGCGCATCTGCTCGCCGGGTTGCGCGACCCCGAGGGGAAGGTGCTGGCGCCGGGCTTCTACGACGACGTACGGCCGCTCGGCGAGACCGAGAAGCGGGCCGCCGCGGCCATGCCGGCGATCGAGGAGGACCTGCGGCGGGAGCTGGGGCTGGCGCGCAGCGAGGCCGATGGGCGCCTCCAGGACCGCGTCATGCTCCCGGCCCTCAACCTGCGCGGCTTCCGGGCCGGCGGGGTCGAAGGCTCCTCGCCGCTCGCGGTGCCCGTCGACGCCTGGGCCGGGATCGACTTCCGGCTGGTGCCGAACCAGACGCCGGAGAAGGTGAAGCAGAGGATCGAGGACCACCTGCGCCGCGAGGGATGGCACCTCGTCGCGGAGCCGCCGGACGTCGGGACGCGCCTGGCCCACCCCAAGATCGTGCGAGTCACCTGGACGCGCGGCTATCCGCCGGCGCGCACCGACATGGAAGCCCCGGCGTCGCGCGCCGTCACCGCCGTGGTCGAGCAGGCGGTGGGCGGTCCGGTCGTCCTGGTGCCGAGCCTGGGCGGCAGCCTGCCGATGTACATGTTCAACGACACGCTCCAGGTGCCGATCGTGGGCGTGCCGATGGTCAACTACGACAACAACCAGCACGGCAACGACGAGAACCTGCGCCTGCAGAACCTCTGGGACGGCATCGAGATCTACGCCGCGCTGATGGCGCGGCTGGGGAAGGAGTGGAAGGAGTAAAAAAAGAGCCCGGCGCCGGGGGCGTCGGGCCGTGGAGGAAGGATGCGGTCGGTCCGCGTCCTGCGCGGCCACGGCAAGCGGCGTCGTCCACCGCCTGCCAAGACCGCATCCTGAAGTGTTGGACGGCCGTAAAACGTTTCATCCCTCCCGGCCGCCGTCTTCGCCGTCTTCTTCGTCGTCGGTCCCGTCCTCCTCGTCAGGGTCTTGCGACCCGGGCGGCTCGGTGCCATGGACGAGCCACTCGACGGCCAGCGGCTCCCAGGCGGGATCGCTCGCCGGGTCGAAGTAGCGGCAGAGGGGGGCGAGCCCGACCTCCCGCATCAGGCGCCGGGCCTGGAGCAGGGTGATGGGGCTGCTGACGATCACCGCCTGGCGCTCGATCCCCGCCTTGGCGAGCTCCGCGAAGCAGGCCTTGAAGCGCTCCTGGGCCTCGGCGGGCAGGGCCCGCGTGCACCGCAGGTCGACCAGCACCGCCGGCCTGCGCTCCGGCAGCTCCCGCAGCCGCCGCCGGACCTCCCGCAGCAGGGCGGTCACCTCGCCGGTATCCGCGAACTCGGAGAGAGCCAGGCGGTATCCATATTCGGTCTCTTCCATTCCACCCATGGACGATCTCTCCCTCCAAAGCATCAGGAAAACACATTTCAGATTTATTTTAACGGCATGACGGGGCCGGATGGCTTGCGGCGGGAGGGGGGAAGCCCTATCCTACGGCACACGTTCAACTTTGAGCGCCGGGACGCCAGCCACCCCGAGACGGGGTCGGCGTCCTTGCCGTGGGACACCCGGACAGGGGTGTCTTTGTGGTGTGAGGAGGACACGTCGGCATGGCTGTAAACAGGACGGCCGGCTCGCCCGGGCGGTGGCGCCGGGACGGCGACAGCGCCTTGATGGGATGGCTGCTGGTGACCGGCATGGCCGCGCTGGGGTCGCTGCTGCTGCTCGCGGCCGACGAGACCGGCGGCCCGAGGTGGCCGATGGTCGTGTTCCTGGTGCTGGCGGTGGCCGGGGTGGCGGCCCACGGCGTCCTGGTCTATCCGTACTTCCGCCGGCTGGAGCGGCGGCTGCCCGAAGAGGCGGAGCGCTGGACGCGGCTGGAGAACAAGCTGATCGCGGCCTCCGGCCATCTCGGCGCGGGCGACCTGGTGCGGTCGATGGAGCAGGCGCGCGGCCTGCCGGACCGTCTGGCGCGCGTCGCGGAGGGGGCGAGCGTGTCGTTGTCGGTGCTCGCCCAGCAGATCCAGGACAGCTCGATCGAGGTGGCTTCGGCGGCCGACGCGGTCAACCAGATCGCCTCGGACCTCGCCGCCGGGTCGTCGGAGCAGGCCGCCTCGGTGGTCGAGATCACGGCCGCCATGGAGGAGCTGGCGCGGACCGCGTCGCAGATCGCCGAGAGCGCCTCCCGGCAGGCGGCGCTGGCGGCCCGCGCCGAGGCGAGCGGCGACGCCGGCTCGGCCGCGGTGCACGAGGCGGTGTCCGGCGTCGAGCAGGTGCAGAAGCGCATCCTGGACATCTCCAACCGCGCCGACGCCCTGGGCACCCGCTCCAAGGAGATCTACCGGGTGCTCGACCTGATCACCGAGATCGCCCAGGAGACGCACATCCTGTCGTTGAACGCCGCCATCGAGGCGTTCGCGGCCGGCGCCGAGGGGCGGCGCTTCTCGGTGGTGGCCGAGGAGGTGCGCCGTCTCGCGCAACGCTCGCAGGAGTCGGTCGAGTCGGTGCGCCACCTGCTCGACGAGTTCGCGGGCTCGATCCGCGCCACGATCGTCGCCACCGAGGAGGGGAGCAAGGAGGCGAACCGGGTCTTCGAGCGCGCCCGCGCCGCGGCGGCGGCCATCGGCGACCTGCGCCGCGCCTCCGGCGACACCTCGCGGGTGGCGCGCCAGATCTCGCTCGCCACCCACCAGCAGACCGCCGCCTCGGAACAGGTGGTGACGACGCTGCGCGAGGTCAGCCAGGTGGTGCAGCGCATGACCGGCGGGCTCAAGGACCTGTCGGGCACCGCCGACCGGTTGAACACGCTCGGCCTCAACATCCAGCTCCTCGCGCAGTCGTTCCACCTCGATTCGCCGCGTTCGCTCAAGCACCTGATCGAGGAGTGGGCGCGCCAGCTCGAGCGCACCGCGGGCGCCGGCGAGATGGAGGGGGTCCTCGACAGCCTGGTGCAGAAGGTGCCCTACGTCGAGATGGCCTACTTCGTGGACACCAGCGGCTATACGGTCACGCTCTGCTACAACCGTTCGATGATCGGCGGCCGGCAGCTCCTGGGCGCCTCCGGGGCGCGCGAGTTCGACATGACGCAACGCCCCTGGTACCGCGCCGTGGCGCGCGAGCAGCGCACCGCGCTCACCCCGCCCTACGAGTCGCTCCAGAACGGCGAGACCTGCTTCACGGTGGGGGCGCCCGTGCGCAACCGCGAGGCCTCGTTCATCGGCGTCCTGGCGGTGGACATCAACGTGAACGGCTGGACCCGGATCTAGAGGGATGTGGAGCGGGGTCCAGGCCCAGGGCGTCCCCGGGAATGCTCCCAAGGGAGGCCGTCAGACGGGCAACCACCTGCTGGTGCGCACCGGGGAGCTGGTCTGCGCTCTGCCGCTGGGCTCGGTGCGGCGCGTCGTCCGCGCGCTGACGGTCCACCCGCTGCCGGGCGCCGGCCCGGTGCTCAAGGGGCTGGCCGAGTTCGCCGGCGAGCCGCTGCCGGTCCTGGACCTGGCGCGGCTGGTGAGCGCGCCGCCCGGGGGGCAGTCCTCCTACCCGGTCACGGTGGTCGTCTGGGCGGGTCCCGCGGACTCGCGGGAGACGGTGGGGCTGGCGGCCGACGCCGCGCTCGCGGTGGCCGCCGTCCCCCCCGGCACGCAGGTCGGCGGCGACGGCGCCCTGGTGCGCGGCGAGGCCG
>JBKKAU010000921.1:0-12192 GCA_046714475.1 Thermoanaerobaculia bacterium | reverse complement strand
TCGGCGATGTCCGGGTGCCCGGCGTCGAGGATCACCATCTTGGCCGCACGCCGGGTCTTGCCACCGCTCTTGATGACGCCGGCGAAGGCGTCGAAGCCCTTCATGAAGGAGACCGGGCCGGAGGCGGTGCCGCCGCCGGCGAGCGGCTCCTTGGCCGAGCGCAGCGGCGACAGGTTGCTGCCCGCGCCCGAGCCGTACTTGAACAGCATGCCCTCGGTCTTGGCGAGCTCCAGGATCGACTGCATCGTGTCCTGGACCGAGTTGATGAAGCAGGCCGAGCACTGCGGCTTCTCCTCGATGCCGACGTTGAACCAGACCGGCGAGTTGAAGCAGGCATATTGGTAGAGAAGGATGTGGGTCAGCTCGGCGTGGAACGTGCCGGCGTCCTCCTCCGAGGCGAAGTAGCCGCCGTTTCGCCCCCACTCGGCGATCGTGTCGGCGACCCGGCCGATGAGCTGGCGGACGCTGCGCTCGCGCGACGGCGACCCCAACTGGCCGCGGAAGTACTTGGAGACGACCACGTTGGTCGCGGTCTGCGACCAGGACTTGGGGACTTCGACCCCCTTCTGCTCGAAGACCTTCTCGCCCTTCTCATTAGAGATGACGGCGTCCCGCACCTCCCACTCGACGGTGTCGTACGGGTCCACCCCGGGCGTGGTGTAGCGGCGCTCGAAGTGGAGGCCCCGGACCTCGGGGGCCGCGGCCTCCTCCTTCTCTCTCACAGCACCTCCCTTGGGCACCGCGTTCCGGGCACGGGCGGCTCGGCCAGACGACTCGTCGGAATGAAGGGCGGATTGGGGCTCCATGGGATCTCCTCCTGGTCGTAGCGATCTAGGCACACGCCGAGCATGGCGCTACCCTGGTTGCGCCTCACAAAAACGTCTCAGAGCTGCTCGATTTGGTCGCGGTCTCTATGTCTGAGAGCTTGGGATGTCGCTTCCCTCTCGGGATTTCATGGTCTGAAATTACGCCCGTAAATCCCCGATGTCAAGCCCCAACCCCAAGATATGGTGTGCCTCTTTGGACTTGGCCCTACCCCTAGGAGGAAAGCAGGCAGCTCTTACAATCTCCACCTCTTCCCACAGCCTCCCCACAGCCTCTTCACAGGATTTCCGCAGCAGGAATTACCGCCTGTGGAGAGCTCTGTGGAAACCTACTTACATGCCGGCGGCTCCTTCCGCGCTCCACCCCCGAGAGCCGCGTCTTACGCTCTGCTTACGAGAGAACGGCCGGGATCAGTGGACCGGGTCACCACAGCGCTCCTTTTCCCAGGGGCTCCTTCCGCTATAGCAGGTCTTGAGGCCCTGGAAGCACTCCTCCTGGAGCTGGAGGCATCGTTCCAGAGCGCGGACCGATGTGCCGGCCCTCGTACCCATGGGGACATGCCGCAGGCTCACCGCCTCAGGCCTTCGATTTGTAGATTCCGACTTCCGAGACATCGAGCTCATGACCACCAGATCTCCAGGACACTACTTACGCCCTGATTACGATTCTACCGTCAGAGAAGTCTGGAAGCCAGCCCCAAAAGAGAGAAGGCCGGCCCGCCTTCTGGCGACCCGGCCTCTTCTCGGGTCAACGTCTGGGCTCAGAGCTTGACGACGTTCTCTGCCGCAGGGCCCTTCTGGCCCTGGACGACGTCGAACTCAACACGCTCGCCCTCGGCGAGGTTCTTGAATCCGCCGCCCTGAATGCCGGAGTGATGGACGAAACAGTCCTTCCCTCCGTCTTCGCGAACGATGAAACCGAAGCCCTTCGTCTCGTTGAACCACTTCACAGTACCTTGAATACGCATGTTTCACCTGCTCCTGTAGCCTGAGCCGGTGAGACCGTACTCATCTACTGTTCTGATCGTGAGAAGGCCCTCACGGAGGCTTGTTACAGACTGAGCCGAGCTGTCGGGTCGCTGTACGAGTCGCAACAGTCTGGCACCAGGCCTTATTCCACGGCGGCAGAGCGATCGGCTAGACTCACCGGAATTCGCACCAGGGGCACCTCGTCGATAGGGGGAGAGAACATGCTTTGGGTCCTCGCCAGTCTAACGGGACTGGTTGCGGTACTGACGCTGCTGCCGCTCTGGCGGTACGAGGGCTGGTGGGTGAGAGGGCTGGACTTCCCGCGCCTGCAGTTGGCCACCTTCGCGTTGATCCTGCTGGTGGCAGAGGTGTTGGCGCTCGACGGTCCGCGAGCCCTGTCGTGGTCCCTGATCGCGGTGACGTCGGCCTGCCTGGCCTACCAGGGCTGGTGGATCCTTCCCTACACGCCTCTATACCCCCAGGAGGTCCGGTCCGCCAGCGGCGCAGATCCGGAGAACTCCCTGTGCATCCTGGCCGTCAATGTGCTGACCCCGAATCGACAGGCCGAAGCCCTTCTGAGCCTGGTCCATGAGAACCGGCCGGACGTTCTCGTCGCGGTGGAGACCGACCAGTGGTGGCAAGACCGTCTCGACGTGCTGGCGCCCGACTATCCGCATGCCTTGAAGTGTCCGCTGGACAACCTGTACGGCATGCACGTCTACTCCCGGTTTCCCTTGCAAGATGCCAAGGTCCAGTTCCTGGTCCAACAGGACATCCCGTCCATGCATGTCGTGGTCGTACTGCCCTCGGGGCGCCGGGTGCGGATGCATTGCCTCCACCCCACGCCACCCAGCCCTACGGAGAATCCCGACTCCTCGGAGCGGGACGCCGAGATCATCGTCGTCGGCAAGAGCGTGGCCGAGGCCGACCTGCCGGTCATCGTGACGGGAGACCTCAACGACGTCGCCTGGTCGGCGACCACGCGCCTGTTCCGGAAGATCAGCGGCCTGCTCGATCCGCGGGTCGGCCGAGGGATGTACAACACGTTTCATGCCCACTACCCGTTCCTGCGATGGCCGCTCGACCACCTCTTCCACAGCGACCACTTCACGCTGATGCGGATCGAGCGGTTGGGGCCTGTCGGCTCGGATCACTTCCCCATCCTGGTCCAGTTGAGGCTCGAGCCGGACCGCAACGCCCCGGATGCAGGGCTGACGGCCGACTCCGAAGACCGGGAGAAGGCCGATCAAAAGGCTCGCGCCGAAAACGTCTCGAAGGACGACGTCCACACGCCGGGTGAATGACGAGCCTCACCTCTCCCGGGAGACCGCCGGAGGTACACTACGTCGCCATGAGACAGAACAAACCTCTTCTAGGAGCGCTCCTGTCGGCGTTGCTACTGGGCGGAGAGGCGGTCCGAGCGCAGAGCGCCCCTCAGGCAACCGACCTCGACCGGATCCTCGCCCACGACCCGGGCGCGCCGCCCGAGGTCCAAGTCGTCGGGACGGAGCGGCAGGCGGGCGTGAAGGTGGAAGACGTCACCTTCGCGAGCGTGACGGGAGGCGTGCCCATCCAGGCCTACGTGGTCCGGCCGGAGAGAGGCTCCGGCCCGCTGGCCGGGGTTCTCTTCGTCCATTGGTTCGAGCCGCGTTCGCCGAATTCCAACCGCACCCAGTTCCTGGACGAGGCCAAGGCGTTGGCTCGCCGCGGCACCGTTTCGCTGCTCGTCTCGACGTTCTGGTCCGATCCGGCCCGCTACCGGAGCCGCCGGTGGGAGGACGATTTTCAAAACTCGGTCAACCAGGCCAAGGACCTGCGCCGCGCGCTCGACGTGCTGCTCGCGCAACCCGGCGTCGATCCGCAGCGCATCGGCTACGTCGGCCACGACTACGGCGCGATGTTCGGCACCCTCGTGGCGGCGGTGGACCGGCGCCCCAAGGCGTATGTGCTGATCGCGGGCACGTCCCGGTTCACGGACTGGTATCTGTTCGGCTCCGCGAGCGGCGTGCCCAAGGGCGAGGCCCTGGAGCGCTTCAAAGCCCAGTTCGCGGCGCTCGAGCCCGTCAACGTCATCGGCCGGGCGAAGGCTCCCCTCTTCTTCCAGATGGGCGAGTCGGACCGGTACACCCCCCGCCAAGAGTTCATCGCGGTCTACATGGCGGCGCCGGACCCCAAGCGGATCGCGACCTATGCCTCCGATCACCCCATGGACGCGGACATCATCCGCCTCGACCGGTCCCTATGGTTGGCGGAGCAGTTGGGCTTGCCGGCCGCGGGAGATCTGCACCGGCTGGAGTAACCGGAGGAAGAGGAGCCAGCTTCCAAGGATTATAGAGCCGGCGTCGAGGTTCCCGCTGACGCTCAAACGCAACCTCAACGGTTGGACGCCTCCGCTACCGAGATCCTCTCGAGAAGCTCCGCGAGCTCTTGCTCGCTGCCGGCCCGGTTCTTCGCCTGGCGAAGGTACTCGATGGCCTTGCCCCGACTGCCAATCCTCAGATAGAGATCGGCCACTCGCGCCAGGGAGGCCGCCGAAGCAGAATCGAGATCCTTCAACGCCTGGACCAGTTCTTTCTGATTTTGCGCCTCCGCCCGGCCCGCGCGCCGGCACCTGGGGCACCTGGCAGGCTCGGCCTGGGCCCAGATCTTGAGCTCCTCAAACCAGCGCTTCTGCTCCTTCCTGGTGAACACAAAGTGTTGGTCACACTTTCGGCAGACGAGCTCTTGGTCGTAGTAGGCGAGTCGCGGAGGAAAGGTATGGAAGAGTTGGAGCCAAGGCCTGGCTTCGAGGGCCCGCCCATTCCGGACGCAGTCCTCGCAAGCCCACTTCAACCAGCCTTGACGTGCCGCGCGAACCGTCCACTCGGGCTCGTCCCAGATAGAATTTGGCCGCCGTTCCTTCAACACCGCTTCGAATCGCATCGGCGCAAGCGTCGGCGACAGGGGACGGTCCTTGCCGCAGCACGGGCACTTGAGCTTCTGATTCCTGGACTTCATCGATAAACCCCCGGTCAAGCGACCCCCCACAAAGGACCGGCGCTGTCAGCCACCCGCCGGGAATTGGACATCACGACTGCCGACCGTGCAGTACTCCGCGTCGTTGCCGGACGAGGCCGACGTGCTCTTTGACAAGCGACGTACCGGGGGAGACGCTGGCGACATCTCCCTCGGCCTTCTTTTTGGGGCGGGTCCTCAGACCTCCGATTCGCTCTCGATCAGCCCCTTCTCTTTGAGCCAGGTCTTGTTGAGCTTGGAGAGGTAGCGCTCTCCTGAGTCGGGAAACAGGGTGACGACCAAGCCGCTCTCGACCGACTCGGCGACCTGGCGGGCTCCCGCGGCGGCGGCGCCGGAGGAGGAGCCGACGAAGATCGCCTCCTGCTTCGCGAGGTCGAGGGTCGCGCGGTAGGCGGTCTTGTCGTCGATCGTCACGATGCCGTCGATGTAGTCCCACCAGACGCAGCTCGGCATGAAGTCCTCGCCGATGCCGTCGATCAGGTACTGGTGGATCTGGTCCTCGGGCGGCAGCTCGCGGTGCTCGAAGTAGTACTTGTAGATGCTGCCCACCGTGTCGACGCCGATCACCTGGACGTCCGGGTTCTGCTCCTTCAAGTACTTTGCCGCGCCGCTGATCGTGCCGCCGGTGCCGACGCCGACCACCCAGTGGGTGATCTTGCCATCGGTCTGGCGCCAGATCTCCGGACCGGTCGAGCGGTAGTGCGCGTCGGGGTTCGCCTGGTTGTAATACTGGTAAGGGAGGTAGGCCCCCTCCTCGTCCCGGATCCGCTCCGCCACCTTGTAATAAGAGCGCGGGTCGTCGGCCGCGACGTTGGTCGGGCAGGTGAGGACCCGGGCGCCGAAGGCTTCCAGCAGCGCCACCTTCTCTTTGGGGATCTTGTCGGCGGCGGTGCAGACGAGCTTGTAGCCGCGCAGGTTGGCGGCCATGGCGAGGCCGACGCCGGTGTTGCCGGAGGTCGGCTCGACGATGGTGCCGCCCGGCTTGAGCAGCCCCGCCCTCTCCCCCGCCTCGATCATGGCGGGGCCGATCCGGTCCTTGACGCTGCCGCCGGGGTTGAAGTACTCGAGCTTGGCCGCCAGCATCGCCCCGCCCTCGGTGTGGAAGCGGCCGAGCTTGACCAGGGGAGTGTTCCCCATCGTCTCCAGAATGTTCTCGTAGATCTCCATCATCCAATCTCCAAAGGGAACGCCCCCATGAATCTAAGGAGGGTCACTCCAGGAACAGCTCCGCGAAAGACTGTGCTTCTGCCTCGGCGAAAGAGGCCCGGGACAGGTTGGCGAGCAGGGCGACCGTCACTTTGCGGTCGGGGTAGGCCATCAGGAACGCCCGTCCGCCTTCGATCATGCCGCCGTGGTGGAAGATGCGCCTCCCCGCGGTGTCGGCGCCGATCCGCCAGCCGAGGCCGACGCCGGTCTCCTCCCCCGCCGCCGTCTTCTGGGAGGTGAAGAGGAGGGCGCGGGTCTCGGGCTTGAGGAACACCGACAGCCCCGGGCTCCCCGTCTTCTCCCGCAGAGCCTCGGCCAGCGCCCGAGCGCGGACGAGGCGGTCATCCGGAGCGGGCGGGGCGGCGGCGGCCTGGAGCGCCGCGACGACGAGCAGCGCCGGGAGCAGCGTCAGGGCCTTGCGCCAAGTCGGGCTCGGGGTCATGTCACACAGGTTCCCAGGGCTTTACAGGATGGCGGCTCAGGCGTGTCGGCCGGGTGCGGCGGGGATGCTAGCACAGTCCGCCCGTCGAGGTTGGCCCCGCAATTGCACTACATGGGAGTGGCCGGAAGGCCCTGAGTCCAACACGCTGTATCCCTCTTAATGTACTCAGAAATAAGGAGATGTGTGTCATGGACAACGACAACAAACACGACAAGGTCCATCCTGTAGGCAGTGGCTCGGGCGCGGCGGCTGGCGCCGCCACCGGTGCGGCGATCGGTACGGCCGTGGGTGGCCCTGTGGTTGGCACGCTGGTCGGCGCCGCGGTCGGCGCGGTCGCCGGCGGTCTCGTCGGTCACGCGGTCGCCGAGGCGGTCAATCCTACCGTCGAGGACACCTACTGGCGTGAGAACTACAACTCGCGTCCCTACGCCGAGAGCGGCAAAAGTTACGATCACTACCAGCCCGCCTACAAGTACGGCTGGGAATCCCGTGAGCGCTATGGCGATCGTACCTGGGACCAGGCGGAGAACGACCTGGAGCGCGGCTGGGACAAGGCCAAGGGTGCGTCCAACCAGACCTGGCACGAGGCCAAGCACGCCACCAAGGATGCCTGGCACCGCGTCGAGCGCGCCGTCCCGGGCGACGCCGACCGCGACGGCCGCTAGGTCCACCTAGCCTGACGAGCCGTGAAGCCCGGATGCGCCGCGGGAGCGGTCATCCGGGTTTTGTTTATTTGTCTTCCCAGTCCCAGAAGAAGTCCCGGTTGGTCAGCACGGGCTCCTCCTCTTTTACCCGCCGCTCCTCGCCGTCCCCTCCCTCGCCGGACGCCTCTTCGGCTTCACCCTGGATGACCGCGAGTTGCTCGACCAGGTCCTGGGTCTCGCGCTCCCAGTACTCGGGGGTGCCGAAGTGCGGCCAGTTGGCGGGGAAGGTCGGGTCGTGCCAGCGGCGGGCGAGCCAGGCGTTGTAGTGGATGATGCGCAGGCCGCGGAGCGGCTCGACGAGCTTGAGCGTCGAACGGTCGAAGAGCCGGAACTGCTCGTAGCCTTCGAGGAGCCGGTCGCGCAACTTGAGCGCCCAGGCGTCGCGGCCCGGCAGAGCCAGCCAGATGTCCTGGACGGCGGCCCCGACCATCATGTCGTCGAAATCGAGGACGTTCAGCAGGCCGTCGCGGAACAGCAGGTTGCCGAGGTGCAGGTCGCCGTGGATGCGGTGGGTCGGCACCCCGTCCATCCGCTTCTCGGCGACGTCGGAGATGGCGTGGGCGGTCTCGAAGTAGCGGCCCTGGAGGTGCCGGGGGAGGAGGTCCTGGTCCTCCAGCCAGTAGAGGTCCTCTTTGGCGTAGGACTCGGCGGTGAGGCGCGGGCGGTGCGGGGCCGGGCGCCGCAACGCGGCGTTGTGCATCCGCCCGATCAGCATGCCGAGCCGCAGGGCGGTCGCTTCGTCGAGCTCGTCGGGGGCGCGGCCGCCGCGGCGGTCGGACAGGGCGTACCAGATGCCCTCGATCCGCCGCAGGGTGCCGCCGCCGGGGAAGGGCCGCATGGTACAGACCGGCAGCTCTTCGTCCGCCAGGTCGGAGAGGAACTGGTGCTCCTCCAGGATCTGCTCCTCGCTCCAGCGTCCGGGCCGGTAGAACTTGGCGACCACGCGCGTGCGGTCCTCCAGCTCCACCTCGTAGACGCGGTTCTCGAACGAGTTGAGCGGATAGCAGACGGGGTTGCAGCGCAGCCCCCCCGCCTCGACGGCGGCGAGCACCTTCTCGGGAGTCAGGGACAGGAACAGATCGGTGGTGGCTTCGGGCTGCATGGAGCCAATGTAGCACGGCCCGCAAGGCCTCCCTGAAGCACAACGGGGGAGCGGTCTCCCGCTCCCCCGTCAGAAGCCCGGTCCGGGCCGGTGGTGCTTAGCTCGCCGGCTGGAGGACCAGCGAGAACAGGAAGTTGAACGCCGGCTGCCGGGTCCAGGTCACGCCGTCGTTCGACAGGTAGGAGTAGCCGAAGAGCGGCGCGTCGTTGACCGCCACGCCGCCGTCGAGGCCGATGAACGGCGCCGCGTTGGACACCCCCGGGAACGGGGTCGTGGTCGGGAGCTGCAGAACCACGAAGAACGAGTCGGTGCCGTCGGCGATCAGGCGCTTCACCCGCTTGCCGAGCTCGTGGGGGTTCTTGAAGAAGAGCGGCGCGAAGTCGTTGTCGGCGCCGATGAAGCCGGTCTCCTCTTCGAGCGGGTTGGCGAGGTCGATCGTCGCGGTCGTGCCGGTGACCGAGCCGGTGGTCAGCAGGGCGCGGGCGAACGCCGGCACCACCGAGTTGTCGGTGACGACGGTGTTGAAGAGAGCGGCCTGGACCGTGATGTCGCCGCCGCCGTTGGCGGCCGCGACCTGGCTCGCCGGGATACGGACCGCGAAGTAGCGGCCGGCCGGGTTGCCGGTGAAGCCGACGAAATCGCGGGTGCCGAAGTTGGCGAGGTTGATGTCACGGTTGGTGATGATGTTGACGCCGGTCTCGACCTCGCCCTCGTTGACGTGGACGTTCTTGGACTCGCCGGCGCGCTTCTCGATCACGCCTTCGTTGTTGCCGTTCCAGAACTCCTCGTTGAAGTTCTGCTGGCCGTAGAAGCCGCCGATCTGGGTCGTGAAGCTGACCGAGGTCACCGGCACCGGCTGGCCGTCGACGGCTTCGACGGCGACCGCCCAGTTGCCCTTGGTGACCGGCATCACGTAGTTGCCGTCGACGATGTTGTGCGCCACGTTGGTGAAGAACAGCCCGCCGGTGGCCGGGTTGTAGGAGAGCTGCGTGGTGCCGCTGTAGCCGGTGGTGAAGACCGCGTCGGTGTTGCGGTCGATGGCCGACACGCTGGCGCCGGCGAGCGGCTGGTTGAGGACGCCGTGGGTGACGGAGCCCCTGATCAGGCCGTAGACGTCGTCGAAGTCCACGTCACCGGCCTGCAGCGCGCCCGGACCGGAAGCGGCCGAGCCCTCGGGATAGAAGTGGGAAGCCCAGGCGATGTCGTCGGTCTCCAGGGTCCCCTGGTCCACCTCGGCGCCGGGGTCGCCGGTGTCGATGAAGGGGAACATGGTGGCGCCGCCGCCGTTGCTCGCGCTCTTGTTGTTGAGCAGCACGTGCGACAGGCCCAACGAGTGGCCGAACTCGTGGAGGGCGATGGTGTTGAGGTCGACCGACCGGGTGTTGGTGTCCATCGCCGCCGGGGAATTGGTGAAGCGATAGCCGTTGGAGACCTTGGTGTTGAACTGGACGTCGTTGTCCAGAATCGTGCCGGCCTTGTAGAAACCGGCCGGGAACTCGATGTCGCCGTCGCCGTCGACGTCGGCGCAGACCGTGATCGCGTTGGAGACGTCAGGGTCGGCGTCGGCGTCGAGGCCCTGGCCGTGGACCAGGGTGACGTCGGAGATCAGGCTCGTCGAAGGCGACGAGGCGATCGCGGTGAAGCCGGCCGTCGTACGGAAGGTCAGCTCGTTCTTCATGTCGAAGCCGCGCACGCCGGGGTTGGCGACGGCGCCGGTGATCCGCATGTCGATGAACGAGGTCGGGATCTGGTTCCAGGAATTGAACGAGCCCTGCATCGAAGTCGTCGCATCGGCGAGCGACAGCACCGGCGCGCCGAGCGGATTGGGCACCGGGTTCAGGGTGCTGTTGACGACGTACTGGACGGGCATGCAGCGGGCATCCCAACGGATGCCGATCACCCTGGCGGTGACGTGGCCGGCGACCGGCGACGGGACCGCTCCGGTAATGTCGAAGGACTCGAGCGCGCCGCCGGCCATCGCCGGGACCGCGCCGGTCAGGGCCGTCACAGCGGCCAGGCAGGTCATCGCAAACACTTTGCGCATGGTTTCTCTCCTCGCGGGCATCAGGTCACGAATCGGTCGCACTTCAGTTCTTCTCACGGGCCAGGGCTTTCTGGATCTGTTGGCGCAGTTGCTCGTACGGCACCGCCTTGGAGCCGCCGCGCGTCACCCCGGACCGTCCCTGCAGGTTGAGGTCGCCCAGGTTCTGCGAGGCCATCGTCTTGCCCTCGGGCGTCTCGGAGATCGAGTACTTGCCCTGGGACCAGCCGACGATCGAATAGCCCTGCTCCACCTGCCCCTCGGGGACCAGGAAGAGCACCGCGTTCTCCTGGAGCTGCAGCTCCGGCGCGGCCGGGTAGGTCATGGCGATCGGAACGGGGCCGTTCGAGTCGGCGCCGCCCGGCAGGACGACGGTCACCTGGGCGCCCGCCTCTCCCTTGAGGACTTCCGACACCTGGATGGTCGCCAGCGTCACCAGATCCCGATCGATCCAGGTGCTCTGGAGATTGATGCAGCGACCGGTCACGATGACCGAGGCCTCTTGGGCCATGTCCTCAGTGGTTCGCTCGATCGCCGTGGTCGCCCACAGGCCGGACGCGGCCAGTGTGCAGACCAGGAGGCACAGAGCGGCTCTCGCAGCTTGTCTCATAGCGTTGCTCCTTTGAAGAAGAATGAACGTGCGGCCCCAAAGGGCCACTCCATCCGACAGGGCTACCTAGGGAGTGCAGCAAAGGGGGAAAACGGGACAACTTTGACGGCTCGTTTGGTGATCTTCTTTGAAAGAACGTTGAGTATGATCGTCGCGCCTGGTTTCGTCAACCCCTCGGGAGGTGAAATGGCATCGGAAGCCCGTAGCAAGCCCCAGGGCGGCGAGTTCGTCGAGCTCGCCCAGTTCGAGATCGACGAGCGCTCCGTCCGGCTCCTCGACTACGACTTCTGTCTGGAGCATCAGGTGGTGGTCCTGGGCAAGGCCGGCGCGGACGGCGGGCCGGTGACGGTCGGCATGCCGCACCCGGCGCGGCGCGGCCTGGTCAACCGGCTGTCGGCGGCGCTCGGCCGGCCGGTCCGGCCGGTGCGGCTCAACCCGTGGGAGGTCCGCCGCGCCCTCGACCAGGGCTACGGCCGGCTCGACGAGCCGCGGCGCGACGTGCTCACCCTGCGGCCGATCCAGGACTTCTCCTTTCACGCCGACGCCGCCGCCCCCGGGCTGCTGGACGAGATCCTCGGCCACGCGGTCCATCTCGGGGCGGGCGACGTCCACATCGAGACCTACGACCAGGACGTGGACGTCCGGTTCCGGATCGATGGCATCCTCCATCAGGTGGCGACGCCGCTGTCGCCGGCGACCGTGCAGGCGGCGCTGACCCGTCTCAAGGTCCTGGCCGACCTCGACATCGCCGAGCGCCGCCGCGCCCAGGACGGCCGCATCCGCGCGGTCTACGAGGAGCCGGACGGCCGGCGCCGCAAGGTCGACTTCCGCCTCTCGGTCGTCCCCGGACCGTTCGGCGAGGATGCGGTGCTGCGGCTGCTCGACGGCGCAGCCCCGATGCTGGGGCTCGAACGCCTGGGCTTCCCCGATTCCACGCTCGCCGCCTTCGAGCGGATGATCGGCAACCCCGAAGGGCTGATCCTGGTGACCGGCCCGACCGGCAGCGGCAAGACGACCACGCTCTACTCGGCGATCGACCGCATCAACACCCCGGCCAACAAGATCCTGACCGTCGAGGACCCGATCGAATACCACTTCCCCAAGACCAACCAGAAGCAGGTCTCGGCGGCCATGGGCTTCGCCGACTACGCCCGCGCCTTCATGCGCCAGAACCCGGACGTCATCCTGATCGGCGAGATCCGCGACGAGGAGACGGCGAGCGCCGCCCTGCGCGCCGCGCAGACCGGCCACCTGGTGCTCTCGACCCTCCATACCACCG
>JBKKAU010000920.1:0-6030 GCA_046714475.1 Thermoanaerobaculia bacterium | reverse complement strand
ACGGTCAGGTGGGGGAACAGGGCGTAGTGCTGGAAGACCATGCCGAAGTTACGGCGCGCCGGCGGAAAAGTTGTGACCTCCTCGCCGCCGACCTCCAGCCGCCCGGCGTCGGGCCGCTCGAAGCCGGCGATCAGGCGCAGCGCGGTGGTCTTGCCGCTGCCGCTGGGGCCGAGGAGCGCCAGAATCTCGCCTTTCTCCACGGCGAGCGACAGCCCGTGGAGCACGCGCTGCGCGCCGAAGCTCTTGTCGAGGCGGTCGAGGACGAGGAAGGGAGCCATCAAGACCCGCTGCCGGAGACCCCGCGCCCGCGCACGGTGCGGTCCCAGGTCGCCATCCACTCCTGGCCGTGGCGCTCGATCAGCGACCAGTCGACCTCGGCGGGTTTGAGCTGGGCCAGGACCTCGCGCGCCCACTCGGGCAGCTGCTCCGGCGGCAGGTCGGTCCGCGCCGGCAGGCGGAAGGCATCGCGGGCGGCGAGCTCCTGCCCCTCGACGCTGCCGACGAACTCGATGAACGCCTTGGCCTGCTCCGGTTGCGGCGCGCCCGCCACCAGGCCGATCGAGTCGTCGATCACCGGCGTGCCGCTGGCGGGGAAGCGGAAGCCGAGCGGCGCGCCGCGCTTCCTCTGC
Organism: Thermoanaerobaculia bacterium; assembly: GCA_046714475.1. Lineage (GTDB taxonomy): Bacteria > Acidobacteriota > Thermoanaerobaculia > Multivoradales > UBA5704 > DASPJI01. Next base: position 5,401 of record JBKKAU010000920.1, on the reverse strand, counting down.
CCGAGCATGTCGGTCAGCTCCCAGACCGTGACCAGCCCCTCGCGGCGGTTGAGCTTCTCCATGAGGAGGGCCGGGTTGATGACGTACTCCTTGGTCTGGGCGTCCAGGCGGCGCAGCCACTCGAAGCCGCGCTCGGGGCTGCCGGTCTCGGTGACCGACTGCGCCAGGACCATGCCCCAGAGGGTCCGCAGCGTGCCGCTCGACAGCGGGTCGCGGATCAGGATCTTGCCCTTCCAGCGCGGGTCGAGCAGGTCGTCCCAGTCGCCCGGCGCCTCGGCCTCCGGGACCGAGGTGTTGTAGACCAGCACGGGCGCGGTGCGGTAGGAGCCGAAGAACAGGTCCTGGGGGTGACGGCTCACCTCGGGCACGGCGCCGGCCCATTGCGGGCGGTAGGGAGCGAGCAGCCCGTCGGTGGCCCCCTGGGCGAAGGTGGAACGCGGCCCGCCATACCAGACGTCGGCCTGCGGGTTGGGTTTTTCGGAACGGACCCGGTCGTAGACGTCCTGCGAGCCCATGTCGAGCCAGCGGACGTCCACGCTCGGGTTTTTGGCCTCGAAGCTCTTCTCCATCAGGGAGAGGAGGTCGCGGCCGTGCGGGGAGTAGACGACGAGCGGGGTGCGGCCGTCGCCGCCGCACCCCAGGAGCGCGAGCGCCAGGACGGCGCCGGGAAGGAATCGGATCATTTTCATGGTTCAGGACGTCCGCCGGCAGGTGGCGGCGCGGCGGCAGTTTATCTTGGATCGCCCGCGCCGCTATGATGGGACCCGCGATGGACCGCTTCACTCGTTACGCCTGGGCCACCCTCGCCTACAACGTCGCCGTCATCCTCTGGGGGGCGGCGGTGCGCGCCACCGGCTCCGGAGCGGGGTGTGGCAGCCACTGGCCGCTCTGCAACGGCGAGGTGCTGCCGCGCTCGCCCGGGATCCAGACGGTCATCGAGTTCTCGCACCGGGCGACCAGCGGCCTGGCGCTGCTGCTGGTTGCCGGCCTCGTCGTCTTCGCCTTCCGTGCCCGGCCGCGCGGGGACGCCGCCCGCGGCGCGGCGGTCCTCTCCCTGGCCTTCATCCTGACCGAGGCGGCCGTGGGCGCCGGGCTGGTGCTCTTCGAGATGGTGGCGGACAACCAGTCCATGGCCCGGGCGCTGTGGATGGCGGCGCACCTGCTCAACACCTTCTTCCTGCTGGGCGCGTTGACGCTGACCGTCCACCACGCGGGCGGCGGGGCGCGGTTCCGCCTGCGCGGCCACCTCGGCGGCATAGGCAGGAGCTTCGCGTTAGGGGTCACTGGCCTGCTCCTCGCCGGCGTCAGCGGCGCGGTCGCCGCCCTGGGCGACACGCTCTTCCCGGCCGCGTCCCTCGCCCAAGCCCTGGATCAGGACCTCTCGCCCGCCGCCCACCTGCTGATCCGCCTGCGGGTCCTCCACCCGCTGATCTCGATCACGGCGGGCCTCTTCGTGCTCTGGCTGGCCCTGCAGATTCTGAAGAAGAAGCTCGGTCCCGGCGTCGGCCTTTACGCGCGCCGGACCGCGGTCCTGGTCTTCGTCCAGATCGCCGCCGGAGCGGTCAACGTGCTCCTGCTGGCGCCGGTCTGGATGCAGATCGTCCACTTACTCCTGGCCGACCTGCTCTGGATCGCGTTCGTCCTGCTCGGCGCCTCGGCGCTGGCCGTCCGGGAGACGGACCCCGTCGGCGCTCCGGCTGCAATCAAAGGTGCTCCTTTCGCCACGGGCCGGACTCACGGCTCCTCGTAGCCGTCATCGCTTTCGTCCTCCTCCTCATCGTCCTCGTCGTCCCCCTGCGGCCAGGTGGTGAAGACGAGGACTTCGCCCTCCATGAGGGCCTGCTCGTAGAACTCGCGGTCCTCGTCGTCCGCGTCGTAATGCGCGCTCGTGACGACCGCCTCTCCTTCAAGGGCCTCCACGGACCATCCGTATTCCTGGATTCCATCTTTGGCCCGCTGCTCGGCGCTCTGCCGGTCGTCGTCCCGGATCCAGCAGTTGACGTAGGCCCCGGCGGATTCATGGAACTCTTTGGCATCTGGAGTAGGAACAGCGAGAAAAGTAAAAAAGTGCATGGCCATCGTAGTTACCTATAGAGAGAATTGAATAAGCCGACGCGACCGGGTACAGTGGGACCTGCGTCCGCTCCGGTCCGGCGATGTAGCCGTTCCGGGGCGGGCGGGTTCAACCAGAAAGGAGCTACTGATGAAGCGCACCACGATGATCCGCACCCTCCTCCTGGGCCTCACTCTCACCGCCGCGACGGGGAGCGTCTCCTATGCCGACCGCTGCGTGCCCGACCCCAACGCGATCTGCCCGCTGGTCTACGCGCCGGTCACCTGCAACAACGGCGTCACCTACGGGAACCAGTGCTTCGCCGACGCGGACTGCGCCAAGGGCTGCAAGCCCGCCCCTCTCGAGGCCTAACCTGACTCCCCCAGGCGGGTCCGGCTCGACAGCCGGGCTCGCCTGCCGCGGCAAGAGATACCACAGCGAAGCTAATTTTTCGGCCTCCTTGGGGGCCGGATGCGCGAACCCGGTAGGCGGCGATAGACGGTGAGCTCGCGTCCCTCCCCCTCCTCGAAGCGGGCTACCCTTTCATAGGCGCGCTGGAACCAGCGCCGGTTGAGGAGTGGCAGCATGCGGCCGCGGCTGTGGAAGACCACGAAGCGGGTGGGGCGCGCCAGGAACGCTCCAACCAGGTCTCCCTTCTGGACGTAGGGGATCACCTCGGGGGTGACGAGCCCCATCAGGTCGACCACGGTCCGCTCGCCGTAGAAGGCGAGGACGCCGATCTCGACATAGGCGATCTCGTCCCGCGGCTCGGAGTGGCCGCGGATCCAGTGCGCCGCCTCGCGGTAGGTCCAGAGGTGCCGCTGCCAATGATGGTTCCGGCACCAGCGCCAACTCGCCGGCACCAGGGAGGCGAAAAGCGGCAGGAGCAGCAGGAGCGCGACCGCCGCCGCGGCCGTCCTCCTCCCCGGCCGCCGGCCGAGCGCAGAGGCCGTGCTCCGCCCGGCGGCGCCGGCCAGGAAGGCGATGCCGTACAGCGCGGCGATCGCCGAAGGCACGATGTACCAGGTGAAGAAGGGGACGCCGAGCAACGGGTAGGCGACCGCCAGGGCGAGGGAGAAGAGGGCGAGCAGACGGACCGCCCGGCCCCCCTTCGCCAGCATCACAATGTGCCCCAGGAGCCCCAGCGCGGCAATCAACCGCCAGTGCATTCCCCAGTGGCGGGGGAGGATCGGGAAGGGGCGCGCCCAGAAGCGGCCTCCCGCCCAACTCTCGCTGCCGGTGGGGATCACCGCCGCCATGGCGTGCTTGGCCGCGAGCGTATTCGGCAAAACGCTCCCGAAGTATGCCCACGCCGCCAGGGCTCCCGCCGCAATCACCGCCGCGCCGGCGAGCGCATAAGCCCAGGGGAGGCGCCGCCGCTCGACCCAAAGGAGGAGGCCGAGGAGAGCCACCCCGACCACGGCGTCCGGCCGCATCCAGACCGCGGCCCCTGCCAGCATCCCGGCCGCCCAGGGAGACCGCTCCCCCAGCCGCGCCGCCAGCAGGAGCAGCAGGACGGCCAGGAAGACCCCCGCGCCCTGGTTCATCCAGAGGTAGGACGAGGAGACGACGAGGGTCCCTCCGAGCAGGGCCTCGGCGGTCCGGTCCCGCTCGCGACCTTCGAGCAGGACGACCAGGGCGATGCCGGCCAGAGCGGCGCCGGTGACGGCGCTGCCGAGAGCGGGGATGGGCAGGCGGGTAACGAGGTGGAGCGCGGCGAGCAGCAGCCCGATCCCCGGGTCGGTCAGTCCGAAGACCCGCTCGCCGACGTTGAAGACGAAACCATAGCCCGCCGCGAGGTTCCAGGAGTAGCGGTAGGTGATGTAGAAATCATCCTGGGCCATGCCGGAGAGGCGAACGGCCAGGAACGCGGCGATCCCCGTCCAGACGGCCGCGGCAGCCCAGATCCAGGCCCTACTGATCGAGTCGGCTGGACTCGCGGGCACTCAACCACTCCTCGAAGGAGCGTTGGCTCTCGCCCGAGGGCCTGCCCGCCAGCAGCCCCTCGACGCTGATGTCCTCGTCCAGGTCTGTCCAGTGGATGCCGTGCCCCTTCCCGATCAACCGCCAGCGGCTCCGCTCTTCCGGGGTGGCGTGCACCAGCCTGGGGAACCAAGCCAGGGGAACCGAGATGGACCGCCCGTCGCTCAGCTCGACGCTCAGCGTATCTTCCGTGATGGCCACGTTCTCGGCGTTCGGCACATGGATCTCAATCGCCGAAGTACTCATCCCATGCCTCCACGAGCTGCGCGTGATGCGCATCGATGATCCTGTCTATCCGTCCAATCTCCGACCGGCTGAATCCTTCGCTGCTCTGCAGACGGATCGGATAAAGCCAGAACTTCGCTACCTTGTCGTCCCTCTCTACATGCACGTGGCGTGGCTCGTTCCGATCACCAGCGTAGAAGAAAAAGCGATATGGACCAACCCTCAGGACGGTAGGCATGTCCTATTTGCTCTTCCCGATCCCCAGCAGGTTCGCGAACAACCTGTACGCCCCGGGGACGCCGGCCGGGATCTGGCGGAAGAAGGCGAGGCCGGTGTAGACGTAGTGGCCTTTCCCCAACGGCGCGACCAGCAACGAGCCGCGCAGCTCGGGGCCGCCCGGGTCGGCCATGGCGAGCAGCGGCACGTAGGCCGGGTCCCAGGTGTGGGCGTAGTAGAGTCCGCGCTCCTGGATCCAGCCCTGCCAGTCGGCCTCCGCGATCCGGTTCGGCGTCGTGAAGACCGGGTGCGCGGGGTCGAGGACCTGGACCGGCGCCGTCTCGTCGGTCACCCGGCCGTGCGGCCGGGCGATCTCCAAGGGCAGCGGCGCGAACTTGCCTTCGACGAAGGCGTACTGCTGGTACTGGACGATCACCAGACCGCCGGCCCTGGCGTAGTCGAGCAGCCGGGGGTTGGCGCGGGCGAGCGCCGGATCGGTCTCATAGGCGCGGCTGCCGATCACGATCGCGTCGAAGCCGGAGAGGTCCCCCTCCAGCTCCGCCACGCCCAGCAGCTCGATCGGCATCCCAACCTGTCGCAGGTACTCGGGAACGCGGTCGGAGGCGCCCCGTACGTAGCCGACGCGCCGGAGCGGCGGCAGGCGCAGATCCGCGGCGCTGATCTCGACGGCGGCCGGCTCGGGGCGCGGGGTGGGGCGGATGTGCGGGTAGTCGATCACCGGCACCGCCAGCTCGAAGCGCTCACCGTCCTCCAGGACCGCGGCGAGTTGCAGCCGATAGCGGCCGGGGGTGAAGTCGCGCGGCGGCGCGAGCGTCAGCTCGACGGTCTGCTCGCCGCCCGGTTCGAGCTGGAACTGCCGCGGCTCGACCGCCGGCCAGGGCGCCGGCCCGGACGCCTCCAGAC
>JBKKAU010000919.1:0-10601 GCA_046714475.1 Thermoanaerobaculia bacterium | reverse complement strand
GCTCCAGGGCTGCGCGCCCGGCACGGCCGAATTTGGCCTCGGGATCGCGGCCGGACACTGGGGGCAGGGGTTTGCGTCCGAGGCCCTTCGCGCCATCCTTGAATTCGCCTTCCACGACCTCGGCCTGCATGAGGTCCGCGGCATCACGGTCACCCAGAACACGCGCGTCCAGCACCTCGTGACGAGGCTCGGCTTCACCCAGGCCGAGACCCGGCCCGGCCCCGACTGGATGCAGGCCCGCGGTTTGACCCACACCGAGTGGCGGATCACCGCCGAGACATGGACAGGACATAAACCTATGCACTCTCTTCATGCTGGCGAGTTGGCCTGGTATGTAACGGGAAGGTTCTATCTGGATACGGAGGGGATGATCCAGGACGTGGGCTATTTCCTCCACATCCAGGGCATCGCGGGCGATCTCTTCAGCGGCGATCCCGGCGAGAGCACGGCCCACCTTACCTTTACCTCCTCCCCGTTCCGCGCCGACAACCTCACCAACGGCGATCTGACGATCGGCCTCGACACCTTGGGAGAGTTCAGCCTGTACCTCAACCGTCAGCCCGGCGCGACGTTCGAGGATCCCAACTCGTTCGCCGCGGGCGAAAGGATCGCCCTGTTCCGCCGCAAGAGCATGGTCGCCGGCGTCACCGTCGGCGGCGCCGCAACTCCGGTGGTGTCGATGAACGTCTTTTCGTCCGCTCTCCTCTGGAGCAAAGAATTCGAATTCGGCGGCCGCGCCTACGATCTCCGCCAGTTGATGCCGCACGGCGTGACGCAATGGGGCACGGCGAGCACGACGCCGGTCCCGTCTCCGCCCGGCTACACGAAAGTCGTTCCATTCGTGGGCTCCGCCGTCGCCATCGGGACGTAGATCCGTCCTTGACCGGACAGCTTCGTTCCGCAGGCACCGGCGCAGGGCGTCGGCAGAGCAGCAGGATCACCCGGCCGAGTTGGAAGGCATCAGCACAGTGCAATCAAGCGATGCGATCCGTCCAAAGTCGCCGTCGAAGGTCAGAAGATGTCCACCGCAATCCAGGGTAGTCGCTGCGATCCAGATATCGTTGATCGGGATCGGGGTACCGGCTCGACGCAAGTCGGCGAAGAGCCGGCCGTAGTGGCGGGCGACGGTAGGGGTTACCGGCAAAGTCGAAACAAAGGGTTCGGCGAGAAACTCGCCCGGAAATGGGAGTCAGCGGACGTATCGAGAACCAGACGGCCGGCAGGCTCAGCGCCAAGCGGGATCATCGACTGTCCGCTGAGCCGCGAGCGCCTCGCTGAACTCCGCCAAATCTTCAGGAGTCCACGTGGCGTAACGAGCCAGCCTGCGCCGCCGCTCATCCACTCCCACTGCGGCTTCCAAGATCTCGAGTACGGTGGCGTTGACGCTCTGACCCCGGGCCCGGCTCAGGCTTTCCAGCCTCTGTCCGACCTCGTCCGAGACTCCGCGGATCGTCAGTTGCTTGGCCATGACAGCAGAATAGCAGAAATGTGCAGGCATGAAGGCCGGCTCTCAAAAAGGAAGGCCGGAGGAGGCGCCCGGCATGCGCCTCCCCCGGTACGTCGATTGTCAAAGAACAATACGAGCTGGGGAGGAGCACACCTGATGTCATGCCTTCCCCAGCTTCCCTACAGAAACCTACGAGCGCATCTCACCGGATCAGGACTGAACCGGCAGCTTGGGCGGCGGCACCTCGATCGGCTTGGCCGAGCGGGTCCGCTTGCGGATGGGAGCGACGCCGAACTGCGGCAGGCGTTCGCTCTTGGCTCCGAGCCTCGCCTTGACGAGTCCGCGCACCCGTCTCGCGGCCTCCCGCCCCTGCTCCGCCAACTCCCGGAGCTCCTGCGTGATCTGCCGGCGCTCTCCCTCCAGGTTCTCCTGCCGGTTCTTCAACCCTCTGGCCCGGCCCAGGATGTCGATCAGCGGGTCCTTGACCGAGCTGATGTCGGCCAGGAGGTCCGTGTTCTCCTCGCAGGCGGCAACGAGGCTCTCCCACTCCCGGAACAGTCCGGCGTACGACGTGATGTTGGGCATGACGCCCTCCTTTCTGGAAATCCGGGGGCCTCCATGGCTCCCGGAAACTCGTTTCTCCGAAGCAGAAGCCCCTCCGGCGCGACCGGCCGGAAGGGGATGAGTCTGTGAGGTCCTTCATATCTGTATACGGATGAGCCGGCCCAAACCGCCAAAACCCCCCAGCGTTTCAGAAAGGTTTGAGCCGGCCGCGAGACCGGGGAGGGCCGGCCTCGCCCGCGGTTGAACCCTCCGTGAGACCGTTCGGCCCGGCCTCTCCCGAAGGGGAGCCGCCCGCGAGTCCGGGCCGGCCCTGCCCTGCCCGATCTCGAATCGACAGGGAGAGCAGGAGAGGCTCCTCGCCTCCCAGGGAAGCCGGCCGCGGGATCGGGCGAGGCATGCCCTCCCCGCGTTCGAGCTGGCGTCGGGCTCGGGAGAGGCCTCTTCAACCGCGGGACCACACGCCGCGAAATCGGGCGAGGCCCCCCACTCCCGCATGATTCAGGGTTTCACGAACAAACGGGAGGGTCTCCTCATCCGTATACAGAGATGGAGGCGGACAAAATTCGCCGGCCTGTCGCTCTTTGACAACTGAATCCCGAGGGAGGCCGACGCGCCTCCCTCTTCCCTCCCCTTGAGGAGGATGGACGGCCCTGGCGCGTTCTCTTCAGAGGACGCCGGGGACGCCAGGGCCGTCGTGTAGTTGGAAGGCCCCGGGTGGAGTTGCCGCCTCCACCCGGGGCTGGTTTTCTGCGCGCAACTGCGATGGCACCGTACGGGCCATGAATTGCGCATCTACAGCGGTGTCCGGAACTTCTCAATCTTGGGGGTGTAGGGGCGCGATTCATCGCGCCCTGGGGAGGGCGGGGCGTCTATCAAACCTCAATGTAGGGGCGGGGCTTGCCCCCGCGCCCAGGAGGGGACGAGCCCTCCCCTACATAGAAACCCGCTTAATGAACAGCTCTTAAGAGAGGGGACCCAGCCACTCGGCGATGACTCGCAGCTCCGGGGCACTGGCGCCGTCGATCAGGATCGGCTCGTAGCCCACCGCCGTCGTGTCCGGCGAGAGCACGATCCGGCTATGCTCCCAGGTGCCGTCCGGGTGCTGGGCCTTTTCGCTGTGGTAGCGCTTGATCGTGAAGTGGCCGCCGAGGTCCGTGTCCTGGATCTCCCGGTGCTGGACGAGGAGGATCTTGCCTTCGCGGCTGCCGTGGGGATTCAGGCGGAACAGGCCCCAGGAGCCATGGGCGATGCGCCGGTTCATGGACTCGCCTTCCACCCGCGCCACGAACATCCCCGGCCGCGGCCGATAGTAGTCCGGCAGCTCGGCCCACTCGAAACGGTCCGGATGGGCCGCGGCGTCCTGGAAGCCGTCCACCTCCTGCTCGCCGCTGAACCGTCCCGCCGCCGCGGCCAGCTCCAGCACCGGCACGGCGTTCTCGAACGGCGCCACCTCTTCGAGCGGCACGATGCGGAACGGCCGCTCCGGCGCGGGCGGCGGCGCCGCCTCGGCCTCCTCGACGAAGAGGTCGCCCAGGGTCTCGGCCTGAGCGAGCACCGTGTCGGCGGCTTTGTCCTGCTTGTCCGGCGGATAGCCGTTGCGGGCGAGGACCCGCCGCACGTGCCGGCGAAGGTTGGCGCGGGCGCTGTCGCGCTCGGTCCAGTCGATGGAGACGTTCTTGCGGACGATCTCCGTCAGCTCCCGCGCGATGGCCCGCAGGGTGTCGTCACCGAGCACGGCCACGGCGCTGTCGCTGGTCTCCAGCGCGTCGTAGAAGGCCATCTCCTCCTCGGTGAGCCCCAGATCCTCGCCCCGCCGGTCCGCCTGCCGGAACTGCTTCGCCATCTCGATGAGCTCGAGGACGACCTGGGCCGTCTCGATGGACCGGTTCTGATACCGCCGGATGGACTCCTCCAGCATTTCGCGGAAGGAGCGGGCCTGAACCAGGTTCTTCTTCTCCCGCCGCTGGATCTCGCCGGAGAGGAGCCGCTGCAGGAGCTCCACCGCCAGGTTCCGGTAGGGGAGCTGCCGCACGTCCTCCAGAAAGGCGTCGGAGAGGATGGAGATCTCCGGCTTCTCCAGGCCGGCGGCGGAGAAGATGTCCACCACCTCGTCCGAGACGATGGCCCGGGAAACGATCTGCCGGATCGAGGTCTCCACGTCCTCCCGGGACCGCCGGCCGCCCTCCATCTCGGTCCGCTTCAGGATCGTGGCGCGCACCGCCTGGAAGAAGGAGACCTCGTCCCGGAGCCTGGCCGCCTCGTCGTGCGCGGCGGCCAGGGCAAAGGCCCGGGAGAGGTTCGCCACCGCCTGGAGGTAGCGCTTCTTGCCGTCCGGCAGCCCGACGACGAAGTCGTAGGCGGCGCCGAGGGCCCGCCGGCGCTCATCGCTCGTGCCGGCGAGGGCAGCCGCCACGTCGAAGCCGTGCATCATGTCCCGCACGACCTCATAGGTCCCCCGCAGGGCCGCCGCGGCATCTTCGATGTCAACCGTAGCCCGCTTCTCCTGGCCGTCGCTCTGGGTATAGGTCCGCACCGCCTGCCGGAGCTGGTCGGCGAGCCCCAGGTAGTCCACCACCAGACCGCCCGGCTTGTCGCGGAAAACCCGGTTCACCCGCGCGATGGCCTGCATCAGCGTGTGGCCGTGCATCGGCTTGTCCACGTACATGGCGTGGAGGGAGGGGACGTCGAAGCCGGTGAGCCACATGTCGCGGACAATGACCAGCTTCAAGGAATCATCCGGGTCGCGGAAGCGTTTGGCGATCCGCTCCCGGCCGGCCTTGGGGCGGATGTGGGGCTGCCATTCCGCCTCGTCCGACGCCACGCCGGTCATGACGATCTTGAGGGCGCCTTTCTCATCATCGACGTCGTGCCATTCCGGGCGGAGCCGGACGATCTCCTTGTAGAGCTCGACGCAGATCCGCCGGCTCATGGCGACGATCATCCCCTTGCCGGTCTGGGCGGCCTCCCGGGCCTCGAAGTGCGCCACCAGGTCGGCGGCGATGCGGGCCACCCGCTCCGGCGCGCCCACGAGCTTCTCGAGCTGCGCCCACTTGCTCTTGAGGCGCTCCCTGTCCTCGGCCTCCTCGGCCTCGGTCACCTCTTCGAACTCGGGGTCGATCCGCGGCCGCTCCTCCTCCTTGAGGGCGATCTTCGCCAGGCGCGCCTCGTAGGAGATGCGGACAGTGGCGCCGTCCTCGATGGCCCGCTCGATGTCGTAGGTATCGATGGTGTCGCCGAAAAGGGCCGTGGTGCTCTTGTCGCCGATGTCGATCGGGGTGCCGGTGAAACCGATGAAGCTCGCGCGGGGCAGCGCGTCCCGCATGTGGCGGGCGTAGCCGTCCACGGTCTCGTACTGGCTGCGGTGCGCCTCGTCGGCGATGACCACGACGTTGTCCCGGTTCGAGAGAACCGGGTGGCGGTCCCCCTTCTGGTCGGGCAGGAACTTCTGGATGGTGGTGAAGATCACGCCGCCTGAGGCCTTGTTCCTGAGGATCTCCCGCAGCTCCTCCCGGTCCTCGGCCTTCTCCGGGATCTGCCCGAGCAGGTCGTGGCAGGCGGCGAAGGTGCCGAAGAGCTGGTCGTCGAGGTCGTTGCGGTCGGTGATCACCACCAGGGTGGGGTTGCGCATCTCCCGCTCGCGGACGATCCGCGCGGCATAAAAGACCATGGAGAGGCTCTTGCCGCTCCCCTGGGTGTGCCAGACCACGCCGATGCGCCGGTCCCCCTGCTTCGCCCGCAGGGTGCAGTCCACCGCCTTCCGCACGGCGTGATACTGGTGGTAGGCGGCCATCTTCTTGACCGCGCCGCGGCCGTCGTCCTCGAACACCACGAAGCCGCGCAGCAGGTCGAGAAGCCGTCCCTTGTCGAACATCCCCGCCACCAGGACGTCGAGCTGCGGCAGGCTGGCCGGCGCCACGTCCCGCCCCTCCACCGTGCGCCAGGGCATGTAGCGGTCCCAGTCGGCGGTGAGCGTCCCGGCCCGCGCCTCCATGCCGTCGGTGGCCACCAGGATCTCGTTGAAGCCGAACAGGGTGGGGAATTCGGTCTTGTAGGTCTGGATCTGCTGGTACGCGTCCCGGACGGTAGCGTTCTCGTCCGCCGGGTTCTTGACCTCGAAAAGAGCCAGGGGCAGGCCGTTGACGAACACCACCACGTCGAGCCGCCGCTTCTTCTTCCCCTCGGTGATCCGGAGCTGGCTCACCGCCAGGAAGTCGTTCTCCTCCGGCCGCGCGGCCAGCAGGGCCACGGTCTCGTAGGAGATTCCGCCGCCGGCGTGGGCGGGGCGCTGTACCTCCACCTTCACCCCGTCGGCTAGCATGCGGTGGAAGCGCCGGTTGCTCTCCACCAAGCCCGGCACCTCGGAGCGCTCGACCTTGCGCAGCGCCTCCTCGACAGCGCCGGCGGAAAGGTGGGCGTTGATCCGCACCAACGCCGCCCGCAGCCGCTCGCGGAGCACGACGTCGCCATAACTCCGCCGCTCCTCCCGCTCGCCGCCGGGGGAGATCTCCGCTCCTGTCGCCGTGTCGTAGCCGATCTCGGCGAGTTGCTCCAGGAGAGACCGCTCGATGTCGGCCTCACTGAGAAAACTGGTCATGCGCCGCTCCTGGTCGATCGAATTCGAAGCGGATGGTAGCACCCGCTCCTCGATACTGAGGAGCAAGAGCGGAACTCGGTAATTACTTGTCGAAAAGGATCACAAGAGAGGTAGAGGCAATATCCAGAGGAGATACAAACACCACAGATCCTCCGCCCCGAAGGGGCACAGGCATAGAGCCTGGCGTTTCAACGCCAGGAAGGCGTTCCCCAAAACATTCGAAGCCGCGAAGCGGCGCAGGCAGTTGTGCGTGTTGGGCTGCCTCCGCCCCTTCGGGGCTTGGGAGGGTGGGTGGGGACGGCGACCTGGCATTGAAATGCCAGGCTCTACGCCTGTGCCCCTTCGGGGCGTTCAGACGGCCGTCTCACACGGCTTGGACGAGAGGACGGACGGACAAGACCTCATCGGCCCGGAGCGCCTCGATCGCGGACTCCGGCACGGCGATAACTTCAAGGCGACGTGCTGGTAGGGCTGAGGACGCGGCACGGGGGCATTCATTCAGACCGCCTCGCTGACGATCTTCTCCGCCTGCTTGACGCGGATCTCCCCCGAGAGGAGCTTGGGGAGGAGGGTGTCGCGGAGGGCGGCGAGAGTGGCAGTCTCCTGGTCATTCAGTGCAGCTTTATCCATAAATGGCCGGATGGTGGCCGCGAATGCTTTCGTCACCACTCCAGGAGGCAGGAGGATGTCTGAAAGATAAGCCATGTTGCGACTCAATCCCGGCACGGCAGAATCAGTGGATAAAGATGGAAGATTAAGAGAGGAAAGAGTAAAAAATAGATAATGAATGGATATATCAGCTTTTCGTGGAATCACATAGAACGTAGTGTCTATCGGAAAGAAGTCGGCAGAAGCCCAGATCACGGTACCGGGATTACCCTTACGACCGACAACTATTCCTGGCCCTTTCACCAGAGCTTGATCATGCCAGCCAATGCGTCCATTAGACCCAAAAACAGGAATATTCCCTTCACTTCTATGCTCTCCTTTTAGTGCCTTTCCGTAGGCGAAATCACAGCAGGCTCCGAGCTTCTCAACCTTCCAACCCTCTGGTATGGGACCTAAATCAGAAGTTCTTAAAGTTTGCGGGAATAAGAGGCTTCCCTTTTGCACCGGCTCGAAGTCGACAAACCACGACTTGAAGATCGCTCGAGCCATGGCCCCCAGTGTCTGGTTCATGCGGTTGTTCAGGTCGATTCTGTCGTCGAGGGTCCCCAGGACGTGCGTGATAGTACGCTGTTCCGAGAGAGAAGGCACAGCCATCGGAAAGCTTGCGAGAGCCCCCGAGTGGATGCGGCCGGTTCCGTGGGAGGCCGAGTCAACCATTGAAAGCAGGGCAGGCTTGTTGGCAAGCAGTGCATAGGCTAGGTAGTCCGAATCGACCTCCGGCCTCGGGCGAAGGGCGCGCACGTCCTGGTTGAAAGCCATGGGACGACGTGTTATGCAGACCGGGACGTCCGAGTGGAGAGTCATGCCGCGGACCAACACCAGGACCGTGCCGGCTGGCACCAAGCGAGTGCCGTGGGCGACGCCTTCCGGTGTGACGTGCTCCAGGGTGTCGGACAGCCGGAAGGTTTTCATGTCTTTCGCGCTGACCCATGGAATGCCTCCGTTCCAGTAGTCCGGGACGCCCTTGGGAGGCGTCCCGCCACTCAGGAAATTGGCGCATTCCGCAAGGGGGACAGACCGCCATTGGCGCTCCTCCAACTGCCCGGAACCGTCTGGAGAGCCAGCCTGAATGACTACCTTCTGGGCCAGGATGATGGCCCGGAAGTCCTCAGAGACAGCGTGCCAGTCCATGACGTCAACGGAGAAAGGAAGGTAGGATTCCTCGAAGGCGCGCCGCAAACGAGCTATCGTACGATAAGATAACGCGCGCTCTCCCACGAGCACCAGGTCGAGGTCCGAGGTATCGCGGGCCCTCCAGCTGGCGCGTGATCCGAAGGCCCAGACTTCTGTCTTGGGGACCTCCGCCTTAAGAACCGCCTGAACGATCGCAAGCTGATCAGGCCGCAGATCAACCATGATGCTTCTTAAGCTCGTTTAGCAGCTTCCGGGCATCCGCTGCAAAGCTCCTTGCTATGAGATAGACCTCTTCGGCCTTGGCCTCATCGTAGGTGTGGGAAGTCTCGTTGCGGGCCTGCTGGTAATCAAACCAGGGCTCGGCGTCATCGATCAAACCCACCCTCGCCGCCTCGCGGAAGATACCCTTGGGATAGCGGATGTCTTCTTCTGAAATACCGGCCCAGGTAAGATGCCGCTTCATCATCTTCCAGGCGAGCTCGTAGGTGTATTCGAACCTCTTGATTGTCGCGTCCCGGACGACGTCATCTTTAGGGAGAGCAAGGACGTCCTCCAGGGTCTCGAGGGCGCGTACGAAGGGCGTCAGGATCAGCTTCTCAGGAGTCATCGCTTCACACCTCGCCGAATCCAAGGCTCCCGAGGCTCTTCCAGATTTCGGCGTCCAGTCTCCGGGCTTCGGCTGTCTGCTGGCGCAGCAGAGCGGCCAGTTTGTTCATCGTGTCCTCAAAAGGCTCTGCATCGTCATCAGCCATCTCCGAGCCCACGTAGCGGCCCGGAGTGAGTACGTAGCCCTTGTCGCGGATCTCTCCAAGAGAAGCGGACTTGCAGAAGCCCCGCACATCTTGATATTCGGCCCCTGCCTGCTTCTCGCCACGCCAGGCGTGATAGGCGCCGGTGATTCTTGGGATGTCCTGATCGCTCAGCTCCCGGTGCGTCCGATCGACCATCTTGCCCATCTTCCGGGCGTCGATGAACAAAGTCTCCGCCCGCCGGTCCCGGAACTTGTGATTCCTCTTGTTTCGAGTGAGGAACCACAGGCAAACCGGGATTGCGGTCGTATAGAAAAGCTGGCCAGGCAGGGCGATCATGCAGTCCACCAGGTCCGCCTCGATGATGTTTTTCCGGATCTCCCCCTCGCCGGAGCTTGTCGAGGACATCGATCCGTTCGCCATGACGAAGCCGGCGATCCCGCGGGGAGCAATGTGATGGATGAAGTGCTGGATCCACGCGTAGTTGGCGTTGCCCGCCGGGGGCGTGCCGTAGGCCCAGCGTTTGTCCTCCCTCAGGCGCTCGCCGCCCCAGTCGGAGTCATTGAAGGGCGGGTTGGCGAGGACGAAGTCGGCCTTGAGGTCCGGGTGGAGGTCGCGGTGGAAGCTGTCCGCGGGCTCGGGACCTAGGGTAGCGTCGATGCCCCGGATGGCCAGGTTCATCTTGGCCAGGCGCCAGGTGGTGTAGTTGGACTCCTGACCGTAGATGGAGAGGTCGGCCCGGCGGCCTCCATGCGCAACGACGAAGCGCTCGGAGGAGACGAACATGCCGCCGGAGCCGCAGCACGGATCGTAGACCCGGCCGCGGAGCGGTTCGATCATCTCGACGAGGAGCTTGACTATGCACTGCGGCGTATAGAACTCGCCCCCGCTCTTCCCCTCGGCGGCGGCGAACCTGCCCAGGAAGTACTCGTAGACCCTGCCAAGGATGTCCTTCGAGCGGCTGGCGGAGTCTCCCAGGCCGATCCCGGAGACGAGGTTGACGATCCCGCCGAGGCGGGTCTTGTCGAGTTGGGGGCGGTTGTAGTCCTTGGGGAGGACCCCCTTCAAGGAGGAGTTCTCCCGCTCGATGGCCGTCATGGCGTCGTCGAGGACCTTGCCGATGGTCGCGTGGGGAGCCTCGTCCTGGATGCGGGACCAGCGGGCCTCCTCGGGCACCCAGAAGATTCGCTCGGCGGTGAACTCATCCCGGTCCTCCGGGTCGGCCCCAGGCTCGAGCAGGATGGCTTCGCGGCGCTCCTCGAAGGCGTCCGAGATGTACTTGAGGAAGATGAGGCCGAGGACGACGTGCTTGTACTCCGAGGCGTCCATATGGCCGCGGAGCTTGTCGGCGGCGGCCCACAGCCTGTCCTCGAAGCCGAGGCTGGCGCCGGAGCCGTTGCCGGCCGCCTTGGCGGCGCGACGGCCCCCACGAGCGCCCTTGCCG
>JBKKAU010000918.1:0-3172 GCA_046714475.1 Thermoanaerobaculia bacterium | reverse complement strand
ATTCCCTCCCCCTCTCCCGGGGAGGGGGTGAGGGGTGGCGGGAGAGGGGGCCGGGGGGTGAGGGCTCTTTTCCTCCTCCTCTTCACCTTCGCCTGCGCCCCCGAGGAGCTCCGGCCCCGGAACGTCGTCATCCTCCTGGTCGACACCCTGCGCGCCGACCACCTCGGGGTCTACGGCTACGGGCGCGACACCAGCCCCAACCTGGACGCCCTGGCCCGCGAGGCCGTGCTCTTCGAGGACGCCCGTAGCCAGGCCTCCTGCACCTTCCCCTCGGTCAACTCGCTCCTCACCTCGCGCTACACCGCGGTCTTCCTCGGCCAGCCGGACAAGACCATGGGCATCCCCCAGGGCGTGCCGCCGCTCGCCGAGATCCTGCGCGGCCGGGGCTACCGCACCGTCGCCGTCTCGGCCAGTCCCGTGGTACGGAAATCCCCCAGCCGCTTCAACCCGACCGGCGGCTACGACCGCGGCTTCGAGCGGTTCCACGAGGACTGCCTCTGGAAGCCTGCCGAGTGCGTGAACCGCGCCGCCCTGGAGCAGCTCAACGCCCTCGACACCGACGACGGGCGTCCGTTCTTCCTCTATCTCCATTACATGGACCCGCACGGACCCTACGCGCCGCCCGCCGGGTTCGCGCGGCGGTTCGCGACCGCTCCTTCCGACAAGGGGTTCATCCGCGCCGGCAACCCCAACCCGATCGGCGACATGCTCTACAAAGGCGCGCCCGATCCGGGCGTCACCCCGGCCGACCTGCAACACCTGGTCGACCTCTACGACGACGAGATCGCCTACTTCGACACCCAGCTCGCGGAGCTGATCGCGGAGCTGCGCGAGGCCGGCCGGCTCGAGGACACGGTCCTGGTCCTCGCCTCGGACCACGGCGAGGAGTTCCTGGAGCACGGCCACATCAAGCACTGCCGGACGCTCTTCGACACCTCGATCAAGGTGCCCCTGCTCATGAAGGTCCCGGGCGTCGAGGCCGGCGCCGTGCCCCATCCGGTCGAGAACGTCGACGTCGTCCCCACCCTGCTCGACTACCTGGGGATCGGCACCGCCGGCCTCACCCTGGAAGGCGAGAGCCTGCGCCCGCTGATCGAAGGGGAAGCCCCTGAGGACAGCGCCGGCCGCCAGCTCGCCTCCCAGGGACCCTGGCGTAGCGTCGCCGACGGCCGTTTCAAGCTGATCCACGACCTCGCCGGCGGCAGCTTCGCGCTCTACGACCTCACTGCCGACCCGGGCGAGGCCACGGACGTGCTGCGGCGCGAGCGCCGCTCCTTCCACGCGCTGCGCGAATCTCTGACCGCCTGGCTCGCCCGCACCGAAGGCGACGCCGCCGCGGGCGAGAGCCTGCGCCAGGCCGAAGAGGCGGAGAAGAAGCTCAGGGCGCTGGGGTATCTGGAATAGGACGTCCCCGGCGCCGGTTAACCAGGTGGGACGGAGCGGGGTTGACAGGGGGATGTCCCGTGGGGATAATACCCCTCCTGCCTCGAACGGGGCACTTTGAAAATGACGCGGGGTGGAGCAGTCTGGTAGCTCGTTGGGCTCATAACCCAAAGGTCGCAGGTTCAAATCCTGTCCCCGCAACCAACCTTGTAAAGTTCAAAGCCGCGTCAGTACGCGGCTTTGTTGCTTCAGGGGGCGCCTCAGGCCCTCTTCTCCGCGATCTCGGGCGCAACCGCCGGCTGTGGGCTCTCCCGTTGCAGGCGCAGCGTGAGGGTGCTCACCGCGAGCATCAGGGCGGCGGCGAGCCAGAACGGATAGCGGATGTCGGATTCGAAGACCAGTCCCGCCCACAGAGGGGCGAGCAGCCGGGAGACGCCGCCGAACGACTGCTGGACGCCCAGCGTCTGACCGGTCTCGCCCCGGGCCGCGCAACGCGATACCAGCGCGGTCGTCGAGGGGAAGAGCAGGGCCGTCCCCACCGGCACGAACAGGGCGACCAGCGAGAGCACGGCGAGTTGGCCGGCCCGTTCGGCGTCGACGTCGGCCGCCAGGGGGATCAAGGCGAGCCCCACCACCAGCGACAACGCGCCCAGCCGCACCACCCTCACCTCGCCGAACCGGCGCACGGCCGGCCCCAGCAGGATGGCGCGCATGATCACGCCGACCGCGCCGAAGTAGACGAAAAACCAGCCGATGGTCCGTTTGGTGATGCCGAAGGCCTCCCCCAGGTAGAGCGGCAGCATGGTGGTCATGGCCATGAAGGCCATCATGCCGATGGCGTAGATCCAGATCAGCGACGCGACCGGGCTGCCGGGGTGGCGCAGGACGTCCAGGAAGGAGCGCCGCAGCCGGGGCCGCTGCCGGCCGGGCTCCGACTCTTCCGGATGCCGGGGCGGCTCGCGCAGCCAGCGGATGGCAAAGAAGACGTTCACGAGGCAGAGTCCGCCGGCAAAAAAGCCCGGCGCCGCCTCTCCCAGGGTAGTCGAGAGGGATCCGACCGCCGGGCCGATCATGACGCCGGCGCTGGTCGCGGCGGTGAGCCAGCCCAGGCCGCTGGCCCGGTCTTCCGGGCTCATCGAGTCGGTGACGTAGGCCTGGACCACGCTCGTGGTGCCGCCGCCCGCCCCCTGGACGAGCCGGAAGACGAGCAGCAGCCAGAGAGAATCGGCCATCCCGAAGAGGGTGTAGGCGATCCCGGAGCCGATGAGCCCGGCGATGATCATCGGCCGCCGGCCGTAGCGGTCGGAGAAGCGGCCCCAGAGTGGCGCGGTAGCGAGTTGGGCGAAGGCGTAGGCGGCCATCAGCACGCCGACCAGCCGCGGCCTCGCTCCCAACTCTTCGGCGTAGAACGGCAGCAGCGGCTGCACCATGGTGAAGCCGATCATGTCGACGAACGCTACCGCCATGAGGACCCAGAGATGGCGGACGGAGGCGGGGTTGCCGGGCGACATCGGACTGCGGAACTCCCTTTAGCGTACATCCCCGCGTCCCCACAGCAGGAACGCCACGGTGCTCGCGGACATCAACAGCACGCCATAGACCGCCGCCATCCCGAGGTCCTGCAGCCGCAGGCTCGACAGGATCTCGATCGAGATGGGACGGGTGTCAAAGGTGTAGAGCACGATCGAGGTCACGAAGTCCCCGAGCGCGGTGATGAAGGCCAGGCCGGCCCCGGCGGCGAGCGCCGGCCGCCGCAGCGGCCAGTCTCTTTTAAACATCTACGAGCCCA
>JBKKAU010000917.1:0-2747 GCA_046714475.1 Thermoanaerobaculia bacterium | reverse complement strand
AGCGTGCGATCCGCACGATCATCAGGGGCATAGCGCCGACAGCCCTTCAGCCCCCCACACCTCCGACAAGCTACACTCGCCCGGCGATTCTTTCACGGACTCTGAGAGCCCCTCTCCGCTAAACTCGGCGGCGCCATGCTGACCTTCCGCCCCAGGGGCGCTCTGGACGGACCGATCCTCGCGGCCGTTCTCGTGGCCCTTCTCGCCGCGGGCTGCCACGGCTCGTTGCCCGGCCCCCCGCCCTCGGCCGCTCCTGCCTTTGCGGACGTCGACCGCCTTCTCGAAGAGTTCCGGGAGCGCGGCGCGTTTCCGGGCGGCGTCCTCGCGGTCGGCCATCGGGGGGCCTTGGTCCATCTGCACCCCTTCGGACGCCTCACCTACGACGCGGACGCGCCGCCGGTGACCGCCGAGACGCTGTATGACCTCGCCAGCCTCACCAAAGTGGTGGCCACCACGACCATGGCGATGATCCTCGTGGACGAGGGGCGGCTCGATCTGGATCGGCCGGTGCGCGAGCTCTTGCCGGAGTTCCAGGGGCCGGGCAAGGAGGCCGTGACGGTGCGCCACCTGCTCACCCATTCCTCGGGTCTCCAGGCCATCGTGCCTCTTTACAAGGAGGTCCAGGGCCGGGCGGCCTACCGCGAGCGGATCCTGGCCCTGGACCTCCTCTACCCGGCGGGGAGCCGCTCCGTCTACAGCGATCCCGGGGTCATCCTGCTGGGCGAGATCCTGGAGCAGGCCGCGGGCCGGCCCCTGGAGGCCTTCGTGCGCGAGAGGGTCTTCGAGCCGCTGGGGATGCGGGACGCGCGATTCCGGCCGCCGGTCGAGCTGCGGTCCCGGATCGCTCCGACGGAATTCGACCCCTGGCGCGGCCGTCTGGTCCACGGCGAGGTCCACGCCGAGAACGCCTTCGCCCTGGGCGGCGTCGCGCCCCACGCCGGGCTCTTCGCCACGGCCGGCGATCTGGCGCGTTTCGCCCAGATGCTCCTGAACGGCGGTGCTCTCCAGAGGCGCCGCGTCGTCTCCCGCGAGACCGTGGAGCTGTTCACCCGCCGTGCCGGGATTCCCGGCTCTGATCGCGCCCTCGGCTGGGACACGAAATCGGCGGAGGGCTCGTCAGCCGGCTCGCTCCTTTCCGCCCGCTCCTTCGGCCACACCGGCTTCACCGGCACCTCGATCTGGATCGATCCGGAGCGGCGGCTTTTCGTCATCCTCCTCACCAACCGGGTGCACCCCACGCGCGAGAACAACCTCATCCGGGAGGTCCGCCCGGCGGTGGCGGATGCGGTGGTGAGGGCCTTGTGGGCGACCGGGCCCGCTTTTGGCCTCGCCCTACTCGGCCCCTTCGAGCAACGCCCGCATCTCCGGGGTCGTGGCCGCTTCGACCAGGGCCTGCTTGTGCTCGCCGAGCCTGGCTCCGGACTTGAGCAGGAGGCGGACGACTTCGAGGTGGTTCTCGTTGACCGCTCCGTAGATCAGCGGAAACCCGGCCGGCGCGGCGTTCGCATCGGCGCCGGCTTTGAGCAGGATCTCGCACATCTCGAGGCTGCCCACGCGGGCCGCCTCGGCGAGCGGCGGCATCTCGTAGTCGTTGGCCCGCCGCACGTCGGCGCCCGCTTCGGCGAGGGCGCGCACGAACGCGGCATCCCCGGTGTCGACCGCCTCGAAGACGATCGACTTGCCGCCTTCCGCCGGCGGCGCGTTCTTCTCGTTCGGCGTCACGCCGCCGGCGAGCAGCGCCTTGAGGGCCTCGAGCTGGCGCCTCTCGACCGCGAGCCAGAGCGCGGTACGGCCCAAGGAAGTCCGCGCCGAGGGATCGATGCCGGCTTCGAGGAACAGCGCGACGTGCGCCGCGTCCCCCTCGGCAACCTTCTGGAGGAACGCCTCCGGCGTAAAGGCGAGGCCGTCCTGGGCGAGCTTCTCGCGCGCCCCGGCCTGATCTTCATGAACGGGAGGTACGGCCAGGGCCAGCGCGGCGAGCGCGAGGAAGGCAAGAGATCTTTTCATTGGAGTCTCCTTTTCCTCCTCACTCTAAACCGAGAGCAGGGACGCCGGATACACCGCGCCGTAACCTTCCTGACCGCGTTGTATCCATCCTTTGCCGCGCCGGAAGCTTCCTCACCGCGCTGTAAGCCTCCTGGCCGCGTTGTAAGCTTCCTGGCGGCGCTGTACGCAGATTCACCGCGCTGACGGCTTCCAATGCGGTGAATCATGATACTTCACCGCACTGTAGCATTCCTGGCCGCACTGTAGTCTTCCTGGCCGCGCTGTAACCTTCCCGACCGTACTGTAATCTTCCTGGCCGCGCCGTAAGGATCTTCACCGCGCTGTATGAAGAAAAGGAGGCCTTTTCGCCTTGCTATCTTGCTCCGCAAGACGGTTCACCGCACTGGAAGGGACTGGAGAGGATGGATGAGCTGGGCACGAGCCCGCTCTACGCGATGCGGGAGTGCTTCCACGGCCCCCACGGCATCGATCCGGCGCGCCAATGTGCTCGGGGTTGCCCCATCAACTCAGTCATGAAGCGGGCGCGCCCCGGCGCTCGGCCAGCTTCCGGCTCCTGAATCCCTCCGTGCTATCCTGTCGTCCAGGAGAAGGACGGGAAGATTGCCTCACCCCCTTTTCCTTACCGGCGATGCGGAATAAGATCCTGGCAAGGAACGACAGGGAGCACGCCATGAGCCAGCCAGCCGTCGCGCTCGCGCCTCTGCCCTTCGAGCTCGTCTTGGACGACGGAGAGCCTTTGG
>JBKKAU010000916.1:0-5851 GCA_046714475.1 Thermoanaerobaculia bacterium | reverse complement strand
ACGCCATATAGATGCGCGGGTCCGTCGCCGGACGTCCTGCTACGCCCTCCACCGACCCTACTTCGGCATCGAGCGCGCTGAGGTCCAGCGATTCGACGAAGTCCCACACCGCACGCGCCGGATGATCGACAGGCAACAAGCCCTCCAGATCTACGGCTCGAAGCTCCGTCTGAGTCCGATTGGGGCGCACCAAACGGGGCACTCCCTTCGATTTCCGCGTCTCGACCTTCGTCTCCGACTCGCATAAGGGCAACAGGGTATCGTCCATACGGAAAGCTTGCCACAAGACGACACCCTGAGGAAGAACCTAGCGCCGAGAAATTCTTCACAGCCTCTCAGGAAAGAGCTCCCCTCGTGGGCTCCGCCGTCGCCGACACGGGCTGTCAGCTCCTCATCGAGGGTAGGGGGTCGGCCGCGGGAGATTTTTCGCATCTCGGGATCACCCTTCGACAAGGGATACTCTACAGCTTGAAGAGCCTGGGAGAGTTCTTTAAACTAGAGCCATGATCAAGGCGGACATCGAGCGTCAAGTCCTGGAGCTGCCGGAACCCGAGCGGCTCGAAATCGCGGAGGCGATCTGGGCCAGCCTGAGCAATCCCGACGCTCTCCCGCTCCCGCAATGGCAGAGAGAGCTTCTGGACGAGCGCCTGGCGAGCAGCGAAGCCGAAGACGCTGGGGTCAAGCCATGATCACCGCCGCGCGTACAACCTACGAGCACATCGTCCTGGATGAGAGGGGTGTGCCTTGGATCGAGGGCGCCAATACCAAGGTCGTGGAGCTCGTCGAGGAGGTCAAGGCGCACGGCTGGAGTCCTGAGGAGCTGACGTATCAGCATCCCCATCTGACCCTCGGGCAGGTGCATTCGGCCCTGGCGTACTTCTGGGACCACCAAGAGGAAATCGAGGCGGATCTCGGCCGGCGTGAAGCGCTGGTTGAGGAGATCCGGCGCGAGGTCGGGCAACATCCTCTTATCGACAAGCTGCGGGCTCAGGGACAGATCTGACCTTGCCGGTCCGGCTCTACTTCGATCACAACGTCAATCGCGCCGTGACTCAAGGCCTCAGGCTTCGAGGGGTCGATGTGCTCACGGCGCTCGAGGATGGGGCGCACCAGCTTACCGACCCCGAGCTACTCGACAGGGCAACCGCGCTGGACCGGGTGCTGTTCTCGAACGACCGAGACCTCGTTCTTGAAGCCAGGCGTCGTCAGCGCGACGGTGTTCGGTTCACCGGTGTGGTTTTCGCCCCTCAGAATCTGCCGATAGGCCTGTGCGTGGAACAACTGGAGCTGGTGGTCAAGGCAGGAGAGCCCGAAGAGCTCGTCGACTCTCTGCTCTTCCTGCCCTTCCGTTGAGGAGGGGCGCCGCTCCTCACTTGAAGCCCGTCCTCGGGCATTCATGCCCGAGCCCCCGCCCAGGTCCTTCGCTGCGCTCAGGATGACACCGGGGAACGACTCCCTCCCTGGGAGCTGCCGCCCGCCCCATGTGACGCCCACGTTACAATCCCTCCCGCAGCACCGACCTGACCAGCGGTCACCAAGGGAGGGACCTCGTTGATCCCGGAGATCTTCACCCGCCTCGCCGTTGCGCTCGGTCTTGGGCTCCTCGTCGGGCTCCAGCGGGAGCGGGTCGACTCGGCCGTTGCCGGGATCCGGACGTTCGCGCTCATCACCCTGTTCGGGGCGATCGCGGCGCAGCTCGGGAAGGCGTTCGGCGGGTGGGTGGTGGCGGCGGGGCTGTTGTGCGCGGCGGCGCTGGTCATCGGGGGGAATCTGGCGCGGATCTCCAAGGGGGACGGCGACCCAGGGCAGACCACCGCGTTCGCGGCGCTCGTCATGTACGGCGTCGGCGCCTGGGTGGTCGCCGGGTCGATGGCCGTGCCGATCGTCATCGGCGGCGCGGTCGCCGTGCTGCTCCATATGCGCGAGCCACTCCACCGGTTCGTCGAGAAGATTGGCGAGGACGACTTGAAGGGGATCATGCAGTTCGTGCTCATCTCGCTGGTCGTCCTGCCTGTCCTGCCCAACCGGGACATGGGGCCGTACGGCGTGCTCAACCCGTACGAGATCTGGTGGATGGTGGTGCTGATCGTCGGCCTGTCGCTCGCCGGGTATGTGGCGTACAAGATCCTGGGGGCGAACGCCGGCGCCGCCCTGGGCGGCGTGCTCGGGGGGCTGGTGTCGAGCACCGCCACCACCGCGAGCTACGCCCGCCGCACCCAGGAGGAGCCCGAGGGCAACCGGCTCGCCGCCATGGTCGTCATGATCGCCTCGACCGTGGTCTATGTCCGCGTCCTGGTCGAGATCGCGGCGGTCGCCCCCCGGCACCTGCGCGCCCTGGGGCCACCGATCGGCGCCATGCTCGCCCTGTCGGTGGCCGTGGCGGCCGCGGTCTGGTTCCTGGGGCGGAAGAAGGGGGCGGAGCTGCCGCCGCAGGAGAACCCGGCCGAGCTCAAGCCGGCGGTGCTGTTCGGCGTCCTCTATGCCGTCGTGCTCCTGGCGGTCGCCTTCGCCCGCGACCGGTTCGGCACCGCCGGGCTCTATGCGGTCGCGGCTCTCTCGGGGCTCACGGACATGGACGCCATCACCCTGTCGACCGCCAGGACGGTCCAGGGGGGAGGGCTCTCTCCCGACACCGGCTGGCGCGCCATCGTGCTCGCCTCGCTCTCCAACCTCCTCTTCAAGGCGGGGATCGTGGCGGCGCTCGGCAGCCGGGGGTTGCTGGCATGGATCGCGGCGCTATTCGGGATCGTGGGGCTCGGCGGCGGGCTGATCCTGTGGCTGTGGCCTTGAACCCCTACCGGGCCAGCCCAGGGTTTCCCGGCCTGGGTTACGGGCCGCCCAGGGTTTCCACCCTGGGCTATGAAGAAGGGCGTTCCTGCGGAACTACCCCCCGCCCGGGTGGGGGAGGTACAAGTCCGGCAGGACGGCCTTCCCGTAGCCCAGGGTGGAAACCCTGGGCTATCTTGCGGGTCTCCCCTCCGATCTTGCGGGCCTCCCCTCTCCGCGCCGGGAATACAAGCCCCCCCTTCCTTATTTATAGAGCGTGCGGACGGGGTTGTAGACCGTCGGCGCCCCAGGTATACTCCGCTTCCCGCTGCCGACCGTTGGGGGTCGGGCGCAAGGTGGTTGACGCGCCCGTGCCTTTCAGTTAGTATCTGCGGGTTTCGCCGCCGAGGGTCTCGCCAGGGACCGGGGCGGATATGTCTTCTTACCGAAGACTCTCACCCTGAACACCGTTCGGGGCCGAAGTGTGGGCCTTGGGCCTTCCACTCCAGGAAGACTGGGTGGAACCCGTGTCGCCTCGCTTGGAGAAACTGGGACCATAGAGACCGAGGAGAGTTCGGACGCATGCCTACGATTCATCAGTTGGTGCGCAAGGGCCGTGCCCGCGCCGAGTCCAAGACGAAGAGCCCGGCGCTGCAGTCGTCGCCGCAGAAGCGCGGGGTGTGCGTGCGCGTCTACACCCAGACGCCCAAGAAGCCGAACTCGGCGCTCCGCAAGGTGGCGCGCGTGCGGCTGACCAACGGCATCGAGGTGACGACCTACATCCCGGGCGTCGGCCACAACCTGCAGGAGCACTCGATCGTGCTGATCCGCGGCGGCCGTGTGAAGGACCTCCCGGGCGTGCGCTATCACGTGATCCGCGGCACCCTGGACGCCGTCGGCGTGCAGGCCCGCCGGCAGGGCCGCTCCAAGTACGGCGCCAAGCGTCCGAAGGCTTAACGGACCCAAGGGAGACATCAGCAGATGGCAAGGCGTAGAGAGATCCCGAAACGCGAGGTCCTGCCGGACCCGCTCTACAATTCGCAGCTCGTGACCAAGTTCGTCAACGTGGTCATGCGCGATGGCAAGAAGACGACCGCCGAGCGCATCCTCTACGATGCCCTCGAGGCAATCCGCCAGAAGATCAACGACGACCCGATGCGGGTCTTCAAGAAGGCGATCGAGAACGTCAAGCCGGCGCTCGAGGTCAAGTCGCGCCGCGTCGGCGGGTCGACCTACCAGGTCCCCGTCGAGGTGCGCCCGAGCCGCAAGCTGGCGCTGTCGATGCGCTGGATCATCCAGATCGCGCAGACGCGCGGCGAGAAGACGATGCGGGCCCGCCTCGCCGGCGAGCTCATGGATGCCGCCGAGAACCGCGGCGGCGCGATCAAGAAAAAGGAAGACACGCACCGTATGGCAGAAGCCAACAAGGCGTTCGCTCACTACCGCTGGTAGCTGTGGCGAGGCGCTCTCCCGGGTCCGGACAGGGTCCCGGGACGACGCGCCTCCGGTTTTCACCTCACCGGTAAGCGAACCCCAGGCAGAGAACGGATGCACCCACGCCGGCGTACGGGAGACGCCGCCGGCGGGGCTCGTCGGATTGAAACGGAAGCACCTACGAGGCGGGCGGAAAGAAGCTAGAGACGATCATGGCAAGGCAAGTACCTCTGAAAGATACGCGGAACATCGGCATCATGGCGCATATTGATGCCGGGAAGACGACGACGACCGAGCGCATCCTTTTCTATACGGGTGTGAACTACAAGATCGGTGAGGTGCACGAAGGCACCGCGACGATGGACTGGATGGTCCAGGAGCAGGAGCGCGGCATCACGATCACCTCCGCCGCGACGACCTGTTTCTGGAAGGGCCAGAGGATCAACATCATCGACACGCCCGGTCACGTCGACTTCACCGCCGAGGTGGAGCGCTCGCTGCGCGTCCTGGACGGCGCCGTCGCCGTGTTCGACTCGGTCGCCGGCGTCGAGCCGCAGTCGGAGACGGTCTGGCGTCAGGCCGACCGCTACCGCGTGCCGCGTATCGCCTTCGTCAACAAGATGGACCGCGTCGGCGCCGACTTCGACCGCACGGTCTCGATGATGCGCACCCGCCTCGGCGCCAACCCGGTGGTCGTCCAGCTCCCCTGGGGCAAGGAGGAGACCTTCCGCGGCATCATCGACCTGATCGAGATGAAGGGGATCTCCTATCAGGACGAGACTCTGGGCGCCGACTACCAGCTCGTCGAGCTCCCCGAGGACCAGCTCGACCGCGCCCACAAGATGCGCGAGCAGATGGTCGAGGCGATCTCCGAGACCGACGACCAGCTGCTCGAGAAGTACCTGTCGGGCGAGGAGGTCACCAACGACGAGCTGCGCGCCGCGCTGCGCCGGGCGACGATCGCCAACCAGGTGCAGCCGGTCATCTGCGGCAGCGCCTTCAAGAACAAGGGCGTCCAGCCGCTGCTCGACTCGGTGATCCACTACCTGCCGTCGCCGCTCGACATCCCGCCGATCGAGGGGATCGACCCGCACAACGATAAGCCGGTGATCCGCAGCTCGTCGGACGAGGAGCCTTTCGCCGGGCTGGTCTTCAAGATCATGAGCGACCCGTTCGTCGGCCAGCTCGCCTTCTTCCGCGTCTACTCGGGGCGCGTCGCGTCGGGCACCGCGGTGCTCAACGCCAAGAAGGGCACCAGCGAGCGCATCGGCCGCCTCTTGAAGATGCACGCCAACAAGCGCGAGGAGATCAACGAGGTCTGGGCGGGCGATATCGCCGCGGCGGTCGGTTTGAAGAACGTCACCACCGGCGACACGATCTGCGACTCGAAGAACCCGGTCATCCTGGAGGCCATGAGCTTCCCCGAGCCGGTGATCCAGATCGCGATCGAGCCGAAGACCAAGTCGGACCAGGAGAAGCTCGGCATGGCGCTCGCCAAGCTGATGCAGGAGGACCCCACCTTTCGGGTCCACACCGATCCCGACACCGGCCAGACGCTGATCTCCGGCATGGGCGAGCTGCACCTCGAGATCATCACCGACCGCATGGTGCGCGAGTTCAACGTCGGCGCGACGGTGGGCAAGCCGCAGGT
>JBKKAU010000915.1:0-20076 GCA_046714475.1 Thermoanaerobaculia bacterium | reverse complement strand
AGTCGGTCGTCCGCTCCCGTCCGCTGCCCGAGGCGACGCCCCGGACCGCTCCGGCCGCTTCCACCGGCGGCGGGGGCGGCGTGGTGATCCAGGTCTTCTCCTCGCCCGAGCAGGAGCAGGCGGCGCGGATCCAGACCCGTCTTACGGGCGGCGGCCACAAGGCCTTCCTGTCGCCGGTCGAGGTGGCCGGCCGCACCATGTACCGCGTCCGGATCGGACCCTTCAACTCCCGCGACGAGGCACAGAAGGTCGCCGAGCAGGTCCGCAAGGGGTACAAGCTCGACACCTGGGTCACCGAGTGAGCGGCCGCGCTCCTTTGGAATGAAGCGCTTCCTCCCCTGGGCGCTGTTCGCCGCCGCCGGCGGCCTGGCGTGGGCGCTGTGCTTTGCCCGCGAGCCGCTGGCCGTGGCCTCCTGGCTGGCGCTCGCGCCGCTGTTCCTGCTGCTGCGATCTCCCTGGCCGGGCCGTCTCGCCTTCCTGCACGGCCTCGTCGCCTGGATGGTCTCGCTGATCTGGATCGTCCCGACGCTCGAGGCCTACGGCGGCGGGATCCCGAGGCCGCTCGGGGTGGCCCTGACCGGCCTGCTCGCCGCCTATCTCGCCCTTTTCCACGTCGCCTTCGCCCGGCTGGGGGCGCCGCTCTGGCGCCGCGGCGGTCTGCCAAGGCTCTGGGTGCTGCCGGCTCTCTGGGTGGCGCTGGAGTGGCTGCGCACCCATCTCTTCGGCGGCTTTCCCTGGAACCTCGCCGCCTACGCCTGGATCGACGTGCCGGGCGCCCTGCCGCTCTCGGCCTGGATCGGCGCCTACGGCATCTCGTTCCTGCTGCTCCTGGCGAACGCCGGGGTCGCGGCGGCATTCGACCCGGCGGAGGGGCGTGTCCGGCGACGGCGGTGGCGTCCTCTTCTGGCCGGGCTCGGCGTGCCCCTGCTCCTGCTGCCGCTCGCCGGACGGTGGAACGTGCGCCAGCGCGACGCCGAGGTCCACAGGGCGGTGAGCCTGGGCGCGCCGTTCCGGCTGCTGCAGCCCAACATCCCCAACCTGGTGGAGTACGACCCGGTCCAGGTGCTGTCGAACTACCGCAAGGTCGTCGACCTGTCGCTCGCCTCCTGCCAGCCCGGGTCGCTGGTGGTCTGGCCCGAGAGCGCCGCCTGGCCGTTCCAGTACGGCCGCGACCCGGACCTCCAGATGGACCTCCGCGACATGGTCAACCGCGGCTGCACGGTGCTCTTCAACTCCAACCATCCGGAGGGCAATGCCTTCTACAACTCGGCGTTCCTGCTGGCGCCCGGCGATGCCCCGGTGGTGCGGTACGACAAGCGCCACCTGGTGCCGTTCGGCGAGTTCATCCCCTTCAAAGGGCTCTTCTCCTGGATGGACAAGCTGGCGCGCAACGCCGGCGACTTCCTGGCCGCGGAGCGGTTGACGCTGCTGCCCTGGGGGGGCGAGAAGCTCGGCATGGCGATCTGTTACGAGGTGGTCTACCCTGGCGAGGTGGCGGAGCTGACGCGGGCCGGCGCCACGATCCTGGTGACCATCACCAACGACGCCTGGTACGGCGACACCGCCGCGCCCTGGCAGCACTTCCGGGCGGCCCGCTTCCGCGCCGCCGAGAACCGCCGGCCGATGCTGCGCGCCGCGATCACCGGGGTGTCGGCGCTGGTGGCGCCGGACGGGTCGGTCCAATCGCAGCTCGGGATCTTCGAAGAGGGCGTGATCCGCGGCTGGGTGATCGGCCTGCGCGGCCTCACCCCCTACGCCCGCCTCCCCTGGCTGGCGCCGTTCCTCTGCACGGTGGTCGCGGCTTTCGGGGTATATTTCGCTCGCAGGGGGCAAGCTCTGCTCCCGAGGAGGCGCGGCCATGGTGAAGGCGATTCTGCACAAGGGGGCCATTCA
Source organism: Thermoanaerobaculia bacterium (assembly GCA_046714475.1). Taxonomy (GTDB): domain Bacteria; phylum Acidobacteriota; class Thermoanaerobaculia; order Multivoradales; family UBA5704; genus DASPJI01. The sequence continues at coordinate 18,183 of JBKKAU010000915.1, read as the reverse complement.
ACCGCTCTCCCCTCTGCCTGAAAACTGGGCCGAAGGGCAGGAGCTGGTCGTGGAGGAAGTTGTCGCCCCGGTTGAGCGCGAAGATTGGGACAACTGGTCGCGAGAGGTGGACGAGCTGGCTTCGAGAGTCGCCTCCGAAGACTTTGAGCGGCTCGAAGCCGCCCTGGCCGAGGCGGATCAGAGGGCCAAGGAGCAGGTCCGGCGACGGATGGGGCTCTCCTGAATGGTGGGCTTCCTGCTAGACACCAACCATCTCAGCGCGGCAGTCAAACCGAAGTCTCTGGTCCGGCAACGGATCCAGAGGGTGAGGGAGATGGGGGCCTGGGTAGGAACCTGTGCTCCGGCGCTCTGCGAGTTGGAGGTAGGCATCCTTGAAGTGCGGGATCTCGCCTCTTACCGCAGCGCTCTCGCGAAGCTGCTGGCCAAGCTGCGCATCTGGTCCTTGGATACCGAGACTGCCCGGCTTTACGGCGAGGTCTACCACGAGCTGCGGCGCCAGGGGCGAGTTCTGTCCCAGGTTGACATGATGCTCGCCGCGCTGACGCGGCGGATGAATCTTATTCTGTTGACCTCGGACCGTGACTTCGAGGCCTTGCCGGACCTCTCCGTCGAAAATTGGCTGGAGTCCTGATCCAGGGCTTCGGTCCATGACGTCCCCTCGCCGCAAGGGGAGTTGCGGTATATTTTTCACCCGTAAGGAGCTCAGATCATGATCGCCTCCGACACGCAACAGCGCATGCAGGCCCTCGCCGGGCAGCTTTCCAACCTCCGGGGGTATCTTTGAGGACTCCGGCCTAGAGAAGGATCTGTCGGACATCGACCGGCAGATGCAGGAGCCGGGCTTCTGGGACAACCCGGCGGCCAACGCCTCCATCATGCAGCAGCGCCGTGCCCTCGAACGGCGCCTCCAGACCCTCAACCAGCTCCGCGCCGACGCCGACGAGCTCGCCGTCTGGGAGGAGCTGCTGGCCGAAAGCGGGGCCGACGAGGACTTCGAGAAGTTCCTCAACCGCCTCGAGGCCGACCTCGAAAAGCTGGAGCTGGAGCTCAAGCTCTCCGGTCCGGACGACGACAAGAACGCCATCGTCGCCATCCACCCCGGCGCCGGCGGCACCGAGTCCCAGGACTGGGCCGAGATGTTGCTGCGCATGTATCTGCGCTGGGCCGAGAAGCACGATTTCCAGGTCGAGCTGCTCGAGCGGCAGGACGGGGAGGAGGCCGGCATCAAGTCCGCCACCTTCGCCGTCCGCGGCCCCAATGCCTACGGCTATTTGCAGAGCGAAGCCGGCGTCCACCGGCTGGTGCGGATCAGCCCGTTCGACTTCCAGGCGCGGCGCCACACCTCGTTCGCCTCGGTCGACACCTACCCCGAGGTCGACGACGACGTGGTGATCGAAATCGCCGACAAGGACCTGCGGGTCGACACCTACCGCTCCTCGGGCGCCGGCGGCCAGCACGTCAACAAGACCGAGTCGGCGGTCCGCCTCACCCACATCCCCACCGGCGTCGTGGTCGCCTGCCAGAACGAGCGCAGCCAGATCAAGAACCGCGCCATGGCCATGAAGGTCCTGCGCTCGCGGCTCTACGACCTGGAGATGCAGAAGCGCCGGGCCGAGCAGGACGAGCGTGAGGGCCAGAAGAAGGACATCGCCTGGGGGAGCCAGATCCGGAGCTACGTGCTCCACCCCTACCGCCTCGTCAAGGACCACCGCACCGGCGCCGAGGTCGGCGACTCCGACCGGGTGCTCGGCGGCGACATCGACCCGTTCATCGAGGCGTGGCTCAAGGGCCAGATGGCGAGCGGCAAAGAGGAAGAGGACGCTTTCTGAGCGCCGCCCCTCTCCGCCTCGACTACGTCTCGCCGCTCCCGCCCGTCCGCTCGGGGATCGCGGACTACAGCGTCGACCTGCTGCCGCACCTCGCGGCGCGGGCCGACGTCCGTCTGATCCGCCTGCCGGGCCAGCCGGTCGCGCCCGAGGTCGAGCGGGCGTGGCCGGTCGCCGACGCCGGGGAGACCGGCCAGGACGGGCGCCTGCCCCTCTACCAGATTGGGAACAACCGCTACCACGAGGGGGTGCTGCAGCTCGGCATGCGCCTGCCCGGCGTGCTCACCCTCCACGACGTGGTGCTCCATCACCTGCTGCTCGACGTCACCCTCGGCCGGGGCGACTTCTATCCCTACAAGGAGAGGCTGGCGCGCGACCACGGCTGGATCGGCGAGATGGCGGCCCAGGTGAAGCGCTGGGGGGCCTACGGCGACGCGCCGGTTTTCGCCCTCCCGGCCCACCGGGCGCTCCTGCGGCGGCAGCGCGGCGTGCTGGTCCACAGCGAGTGGGCGGCGGGGGTGGTCCGGGAAGAGGATCCGGGGATCCGGGTGCGGGCCATCCCCATGGGGGTGCCGCTGCCTCCCCCCGCCGACGCCGATGCCGGGGCGGGACGCGCGCTGCGCCGGCGCTTCGGTCTCCCCGAAGACGGGCCCCTCCTGGGATCGTTCGGGTTCCAGACGCCGATCAAGCGGACTGGGATGGCGATCCAGGCGCTGGCCCGGCCGGGGCTCGAGCGGGTGCACCTGCTGATCGTCGGCGAGGCCGCCGGGGTCCTGGACCTGGAAGGGGAGGCGCGGCGCGCCGGGGTCGCGGACCGGGTCCACGTCACCGGCTTCGTGCCTTATGAAGACTTCGAGGCGGCGATCGCCGCCGTCGACCTCTGCCTCAATCTGAGGTATCCGACGGCCGGCGAGACCTCGGCCTCGCTGCTGCGGGTCCTGGCCGCGGGGCGTCCCGCCATCGTCTCCGACTTCGCCCAGTTCGCCGATCTGCCTCCCGAGGTGGCGCTCCGCGTGCCGCTCGGCGAAGGCGAGCCCGAGGCGCTGGCGGCGGTGCTGTCGGACCTCCTGGCGCACCCGGAAAGGCTGCGGGCCATGGGGGCCGCGGCGCGGGAGCACGTGCGTCTCCGCCACGATCCGGAGCTCTCGGCCGCCGCGGTGGTCGAGGCGTGCCGTGAATGGCGGGCGCTCGATCCGCCCGGCGACCTGACGCCGGAGCCCGTGGCGCCGAGCAACATCGCCTGGGAGCGGCTGGACGGCGAGCTCGAAGTCGAAGGCGCGGACCTGCCCTGGCCCCCAGGGGAGCGGCGGGCCTTGCGCATCCTCCTCCGCAACCGCGGCTTCGCCCGCTGGCTCGCCGGCGAGCGCGGTCCGGGCGGGGTGGCGGTCGTGATCAAGCTCTTCTCCGACGGCGAGGACCTCCTGGAAGGTCAGCGCTGGCTCGCCCTGCCGCACGACCTCGCGCCGGGGGACGAGGTCCGCTTCGAGACCGAGGTCCGAAGACCGCCCGGTCCGGCCCGGCTGTGGATTGAGCCCCATATGTTCGGCGGGCTGGGTTTTTCGAAGCTCGGAGGGCCGCTGTGGGTGAGAGACCTTCCGTAACTCCCTGGTGGTGGCTCCTCGGCGTCCTGCTCGCGGCAACCCTCGTCGCCGCGATCGTCTGGAGCCCCGCCGCCCGGCCGCCGGTCGGCGAGGAGGTCACCTACGCCATGCAGGCGGCGAGCCTCGCCTGGGACGGCGACCTGGTCTACGAGCGCAAGGACCGCGACCGCTTCGCCGAGCATTGGGGAGCGCGGCCGGACCAACTGGCGCTCCGCGAGCGGGACGGCGGTTGGGTCTACGGCGAGCCGTTCCTCTACGCGCTGACCGTCTCCCCCCTGGTCCGTCTCGCGCCGGTCCGTGGAGCGGCGATCGCCAACGCCCTGCTGCTCGCGGGAGCGGCGTTGCTGGCCGCCCGCACCCTGGCGCGGCGGCTGGGACCGGCGGCGCCGCTCTGGGTCGCCGTCTTCCTCTTCGCCTCGGTCACCTTCGGCTACGTCTTCCGCTTGCAGCCGGACCTCTTCCTGCTCGCCGCTACCGCCGCGGGGTTGGCGCTGGTCTACGGCGGAGACCGCTCGCCACGGTTCGGGGAGGAGCCTCTCCCCCAGGTCTACGAAGGGGAGACGGTCACGCCGGCAAGCCGCCTCTTCACCCGCTGGTGGGGCGCCGGGCTGCTCCTCGCGGTCCCCGGCGTCTTTCACCCCCTCTACCTGGTCCTCTTCCTGCCGGCGCTGATCGCGGCGCTGGATACCCCGGGCCGCCGGCGCTGGGTCGCCTCGGCCGGTCTTGTCCTCGGCGCCGCCATCCTCCTGCTCGTCTGCGTGGGGCTCGAGCCCTGGGAAAATCCGGGGCAGGTCTACGACGTCCGGGGCAGCTCCCCGGGTGTGGTGGGGGAGGAGGAGGACGCCGGTCCTCTGCTCCATCCCAGGCTCGCCGGCTGGAACGCGCTCTACTTCCTGGCGGGGCGGAGCTTCGGCGTCCTGCCGTACTTCCTGCCTCTGGCCCTGGGCTTCGCCGCCTACCGGCGGGAGCGCGGGCGCTGGGCGATCCCTCTCGCCGTGCTCCTCGCGGTCGCCGGCTTCCTCTTCACGCGTCCTTTTGAGTTCCAGGGAGGCGAAGGGGCGATCGGCAACCGCCTGTTCCTGCCGCTCTACGCGGCCCTCTGGTTTCTCGCCGCCCGTCCGGTCAGGGCTCTCCCCGCTCTCCTGGTGGCGGCGCTCGCGGCGCCGTTCCTCTACCCGCTCTGGAGCCATCCGGCGGCGGTCACGATCCCAGGGGAGGGGGGGCGCGGCTACGTCGCCCCTTGGGTGGAGCGGTGGCTGCCGTATGAGGTCACGCAGCGCGACGCGCCGGGCGCGGCGTTCTTCCAGAACGGCCTCTGGATCAAGCTGACCGATCCGGACGTCTGGCGGCCGGGCCGGGGGGACAGCCTCCGCGTCCTGGGGGAGAGCCGCGCCGGGTTGCTGGCGGCCAGCTCCCAGGAGGTCGAGGGGTTCCAGATCGAATTCGACGGCAAGGCGCCGTCCCGCCTGGAGGTCCAGGGCAGGGAGCTGCGGCCGAGCCTGCTGCGCCCCGACGGCTCCATCGTCTTCGACCTCCCCGCGAAGGAGCGGGCGGTCCTGCCGCTGTGGTGGACCCGCGGGGAGGAGTACCATCTCTACGAGCTGAGCTTCCGGCTGCCGGGAGCGCCGCCGGCGCCGATCCGCTTCCGGGTCCTGCCGCGGCGGGATCTGATACAAAGGAGCGAGGGGCGAGACCGTTGAGCGAGCCGAGACACAGTTGGATCCAGGAGGTGAGGCAGCGCCTCTCCTCGCCGCCGCCGCGGCGTCTGGGACCCAGCGAGTTGCGGCCGGCGTCGGTCCTGGTGCCGCTCTACGTCGACGCCGGCGAGCTCTGGACCATCCTCACCAAGCGGGCCGACACGCTGCCCAGCCACCGCAGCCAGATCGCCTTCCCCGGCGGCGCCCGGGAGTTCAAGGAGGATCCCTGGGAGGCGGCCGTACGCGAGACCCAGGAGGAGATCGGTCTCGATCCGACCCGGATCCTCCGCCTGGGCGAACTCCAGGAAGAGGAGTCCTCCACCGGCTTCCGAGTGATCCCCTGCGTCGGAGCCGTCCCCTTCCCCTACGAGGCGAGCGCCAACGCCGCCGAGATCGCCGAGATCTTCAGCCTGCCGCTCTCGGCCTTCGCCAACCCGCGCATGGTCGAGGAGCGCGCGGTCAAGGTCAACGACGCCGAGCGGCTGATCCGCATCTACCACGTCGGCAACCGCCAGATCTGGGGCCTGACGGCGCGGGTGCTCCAGCATCTGCTGATTCGGCTGGGGATTGAAGCGGCGGAGATGGGGTGATTTATGGATATCAAATATAAACACGAATTTCCTTCTATAGCAGCTATTTCCCTGAAAGGATTCAAGTCTTTTGCAGAGGAACAGCGGTTAGAGATCCGTCCTCTGACCTTGCTCGCCGGTGCCAACAGTTCGGGTAAATCCAGCGCTCTGCAGCCCCTCCTGCTGCTGAAACAAACGCTAGAAGCTGGCTACGATCCTGGCCCTCTCCTTCTCCACGATTCACATGTTCGCTTTACCTCAGCTGACCAAGTGCTCACCAAGTTGGGACGCTCTACTGGAAGAGAGTTTGAAATCAGCGTCGAGCTAGATGATGGTCAGGCCTTCCGGAGTGTGTTCCGCAGGCAAGCTAACAAGAATTTCGATCTAGTGCGAACAACCGTGCGGCGCTCGGGTAAGGAGATCATCCTTGAACCTGGACAAGTTGGCGATGACTTAGAGGATGTCAAACTGTTTTCGGATCTAATTGAACTGATCGCTGAGCTCTGGAAGGACAATCTGCAGAAAACAGAGGTGAAGTGGAGAGTTGTACGTCGAAGGTGTTTCCTTGATGTTGCTTTAGCGGTCGGAGGTGAATCCGATGAAGTTTCAGAGTTTTCGTATCGGAATCATTTCGTCAGTAGGTTACGCTCGATATTCCATGTTCCTGGGCTGCGTGGAAATCCATCCAGAACCTATAGAAGAACAGCTGCAGAAGGAAGCTTTCCAGGTTCCTTCGAGGTCTACGTCGCCACTCTAATTGCAGCATGGCAGGAACATGGGGATAAGCGGCTGGAACAACTCTGCTCCACCCTGGAGCAGTTGGGATTGACTTCTGAGGTCCGCGCTAATCCGGTAGATGCTGCCCATCTGGAACTCTTGGTCGGTCGGTTGCCCAAGAGACGCAAAGGATTAACTGACTTGGTGAACATCGCCGATGTAGGCTTTGGAGTTTCCCAGGTCGTGCCGGTATTGGTCGCCCTCTTGACAGCGCGCCCCGGTCAGCTTGTGTATCTCGAACAACCAGAGCTCCACCTCCACCCTCGCGCCCAGGAAGCGTTGGCGTCGGTGCTCGCCGATGCAGCAAACCGTGGTGTGCAGGTCGTAGCCGAGACTCACAGCTCCTTGCTGCTCCTAGCCGTCCAGACTCTGGCGGTGGAGGGCAAGCTTTCTCCCGATAAGGTCAAGCTCCACTGGTTCCAAAGGGACGCGCGCGGAGCGACGCGGGTGCATAGCGCCGATCTCGATAATCTTGGCGCCTACGGTGACTGGCCCGAGGACTTCGGGCAGGTGTTCTCGAATGCCGATCATCGCTATCTAAACGCGGTGGAGGCTCAGGTTTTCCCTGCCGGCAATGCCAAACGGTAAGCGGATCGTCGTCGACGCGTCGGTGGCACAATCCGCGGGTTCAGGACCGGTGCCTGTTGCGTGCGCCGGCCCTTGCCGGACTGTGCTTCTGGCGATCGAGGAGCGTCATCAGGTCGTATTCAGCCGGGAGAGCACCAAGGAGTGGGAGCGGCATGAGCGGGAATTCGCCAGGGCTTGGCGGAGGCGGATGATCGCCAGTAGAAAGGCTGTTTTCCTGCAGAACGTCGAGGACGAAGGATTCCGCGACAAGCTCTCCCGGGCTCATCCCTTACCCAGGGCTTGCCAGGCGATGCTCAAGGATGCTCATCTGGCTGAGGCTGCGAATGCCACGGATCGGATCGTCGTCTCGCGAGACGAGATCGTTCGTAATCTCTTCCGGGATGCCTGTCAGGATATCTCGGAGCTGAGAGAAATCCTTTGGGCTAATCCCGATATCGAAGAGGAGCAGGTTGTCCGCTGGCTGGAACGAGGAGCCCGAGTCGAGCCGAAGCGGAAACTGGGTGCCCGCTGAAAGACTAAGTTGTGACAGTTCCCGAAATCCGTATTCAACTCTGCAATCGAGCTGAGGTCCGGCCGGACGGCGAGTACGTCCTTTACTGGATGACCGCGTTCCGGCGTCTGGGCTGGAGCTTCTCCCTGGAGCGGGCGGCGGACTGGGCCCGCGAGCTCGGCCGGCCGCTGGTCGTCCTGGAGCCGCTGCGCGCCGGCTACCGCTGGGCCAACGACCGCATCCACCGTTTCGTGCTGGACGGCATGGCCGGGCACGCCCAGCGGCTCGCCGGGACCGAGGTCCTCTACTACCCCTACGTCGAGCCGAAGCCCGGGGCGGGAAAAGGGCTGCTGGCGGCCTTGGCAGAGCGGGCCTGCGTCGTCGTCGCCGACGACTACCCGGCCTTCTTTCTGCCGCGTATGGTCGAGGCCGCGGCCCGGCAGGTGGCGGTGCGGATGGAGAAGGTCGACTCCAACGGCCTCCTCCCCCTGCGCGCCGCCGGCCGGGACTTCGTCACCGCCTATCACTTCCGGCGTTTCCTCCAGAAGGAGCTGCCGAAGCACCTGGGGGATTTTCTGGAGGCCGACCCCCTGAGAGACCTGCCGCCGCGGCTCGCGTCTCTTCCCGCGAAGATCACCCGCCGCTGGCCGGCCGCGTCGCCGGAGCTCCTCCGGGGGGACGCGAAGGCGCTCGCCAGGCTGCCGATCGACCACACGGTGGCGCCGGTGCCGTCGGTGCGGGGCGGCGACGAGGCCGCCGCCGCCGTGCTCGACCGGTTCCTCGACGAGCGGCTGGAGCGCTACGGCGAGGGGAGGAACGACCCGGACGAAGAGGTGACCAGCGGGCTCTCCCCCTATCTCCACTTCGGATACGTCTCCTCGCACCAGCTCTTCGCCGCGCTCGCCGACCGGGAGGGCTGGATGCCCGACCGCCTGGGAGACGGGGCGCGGGGGGGACGCGAAGGCTGGTGGGGGATGAGCCCGCCCGCCGAGAAGTTCCTGGACGAGGTCATCACCTGGCGCGAGGTTGGCTACAACATGGCGGCCTTCCGGGAGGACTTCGAGCGCTACGAGTCGCTCCCCGAATGGGCGCGGACCACGCTCGCCAAACACGAGAAAGACCCCCGGCCCCACCTCTACGACCTCGCCGGGTTCGAGGCGGCCCAGACCCACGACGAGATCTGGAACGCCGCCCAGACCCAACTCGTCCGGGAAGGGCGCATCCACAACTACCTGCGGATGCTCTGGGGCAAGAAGATCCTTCATTGGTCGCAGACCCCCCGCGAGGCGCTGGAGGCCCTGATCCACCTCAACAACAGGTACGCCCTGGACGGCCGCGACCCCAACTCCTACAGCGGCATCTTCTGGTGCCTGGGCCGCTACGACCGCCCGTGGGCTCCGGAACGGCCGGTGTTCGGCACGGTCCGGTATATGAGCTCGGAGAGCGCCCGCCGCAAGCTCCGCCTCGCCGGGTATCTCGACCGCTACGGATCGCAAGGCCAGATGAGCCTTCGGGAGCAATCCCGCGGATAGAATCGCTCGCCATGAGACCGATCCCCTTGCTGCTGGTGCTGGTCTTCCTGTCCGCCTGCGCCTCGACCGGCGGGCAGCCGCCCTCCCTGACCGACCGGATCGACGGCATCGTCCGGGGACGGGGCCCGAACGTCGGCGTCGCGATCGCCTATCAGGACTTGGGCACCGGGGTCACCCTCTACCGGTACGACCGGGACCGCATGCACCCGGCGAGCACCATGAAGGTGCCGGTGATGCTCGCCCTGTTCGAGGCGGTCGACCGCGGCGAGATGCGGTTGGACCAGCCGGTGCCGGTCAAGAACGAGTTCCAGAGCATCATGGACGGCTCGCCCTACAGCCTCGACCCGGCCGAGGACGGCGACGCCGACCTTTACAAGAGGTTGGGGCAGAGCCTGCCGCTGGAGGAGCTGATCCGGCGGATGATCGTCCGCAGCTCCAACCTCGCGACCAACCTGCTGATCGAGCGGATCGGCGCCACGCGGGTGACCGACCTCATGCGCCAGATCGGCGCCGAGGACCTCCGGGTGCTGCGCGGCGTCGAGGACGACAAGGCCTATCAGGCGGGGATGAACAACGTCACCACCGCCCGCGACCTCCTGGTGGTGCTGCGGGCGCTGCTCCCCGGCGCCCCGGGCTCGCCGCTCTCAGAAGTGTCGCGGCGGAGGATGATCGAGATCCTCGAGGCGCAGGAGTTCAACGACAAGATCCCGGCCGGGCTGCCGCCGGGCGTGCCGGTCGCCCACAAGACCGGCGACATCACCGGCATCCACCACGACGCGGCGGTCGTCTTCCCCCCGGGCGGCAAGCCCTACATCCTGGTCGTCCTGACCCGCGGCATCGTCGACGAGAAGGAGGCCGATCAGTTGATCGCCGAGATCTCGCGGGCGGTCTGGGAGAGCCGGTAGGAGCCTACCTCGGCATTACCTTGGCACCTCGCCCAGGATCTCCCCGTCCGGGCCCAGGGGCGGGTAGGGCGCCTTCCTCTTGCGGCAATGGGCGGCGAGGCCGGGCCAGGTCCACTCGAACAGCGTGCGGGCGTAGGTCTCCGGGTCGAGGCGCGGGGCGTCGTAGAGGCCGGCCGCCCGCCGCTGGCGCTGCGCCTCGAAGAGCATCAGGGCGGCGGCGACCGAGACGTTGAGCGACGTCCCCAACCCTTCCATGGGGATCGCCACCAGGCCGTCCGCCCCGTCCAGGGCCTCCCGCGTCAGGCCGTTGTCCTCGTTGCCCAGGAGCAGGGCGGTGGGAAGGGTGAAGTCCACCTCGCGGAACGGCGCCGCCTCCAGCGTGGGATGGGCGGCGAGCACGCGCAGGCCCTTCTCCTTGAGACGGGCGAGCGCGTCCCCCAGCTCCCGGTGCTTGCGGACAGGCATCCATTTGCGGGTGCCGCCCGAGGCCGGACGGGAGATCTTGAGCCGGCCGCCGGGCCAGACGGCGTGCGCCTCGAAGACGCCGGCGGCGTCGCAGCTCCGCAGGATGGCGGCGAGGTTGCGGGGCACCTGAACGTCCTCCAGCAGCACCGTGAGGTCGGGCTGGCGGCGGTCGAGGACCTCCCGGAGACGGTGGAAGCGGCGCGGCGTGCTCACGGGCTGATAGCATAGGCGGCGCGCCATGCGCGCTGAAACCCTATCTCGTCCGTTCACGGAGGAACGTTCTCGATGGCTACTCTGGAAACGACCCGCGGCACCGATCAATTCGATCGCATCGTGGAACATTTAGGCGAAGAGGCGGAGAACCTCCTCTCCTTCACCTGCAAAGGCATCCGCAAAGAGCAGCTCATGCTCCCCGGCCCCGACCACGTCGACCGCTCCTGGGGGAGCTCCGACCGCAAGCCGGGGGTGCTGGTCAACCTGCAGCGCCTCTACAGCGCGGGCCGGCTGGCCGGTACCGGCTACCTCTCGATCCTGCCGGTCGACCAGGGCGTCGAGCACTCCGGCGCCGCCTCCTTCGCGCCGAACCCGGAGTACTTCGACCCGGAGAACATCGTGAAGCTGGCGATCGAGGGCGGCTGCAATGCCGTCGCCTCGACCATGGGCGTGCTCGGCACGGTGGCCCGCAGGTACGCCCACAAAATCCCGTTCATCGCCAAGATCAACCACAACGAGCTGCTCTCCTACCCCAACAGCTTCCAGCAGATCCTGTTCGGCCAGGTGGAGCAGGCGTGGGACATGGGCGCGGCGGCGGTCGGCGCCACGGTCTACTTCGGCAGCGAGGACTCTCACCGCGAGATCGTCGAGATCTCCGAGGCCTTCTACCGCGCCCACGAGCTGGGGCTGGCGACCGTGCTCTGGGCCTATACCCGGAACAACGCCTTCAAGAAGGACGGCGTCGACTACCACGAGGCGGCCGACCTGACGGGGCAGGCCAACCACCTGGCGGCGACCATGCAGGCCGACATCGTCAAGCAGAAGCAGGCGACCCGCAACGGCGGCTATCCGGCGATCAACTTCGGCAAGAGCAACCCCAAGGTGTACAGCGAGCTGGTGGCCGACCATCCGATCGACTGGAACCGCTGGCAGGTGGCCAACTGCTACATGGGCCGGGCCGGCCTGATCAACTCGGGCGGCGAGTCCAAGGGGCAGAACGACCTCGCCCAGGCGGTGCGTACGGCGGTGATCAACAAGCGCGCCGGCGGCTGCGGCCTGATCTCCGGCCGCAAGGCCTTCCAGAAGCCGATGCGCCAAGGTGTCGAGCTGTTCCACGCCATCCAGGACGTCTACCTGTCGGACGAGGTGACGATCGCGTAACCCTTACCCCGCCAACAAGGCCTCGAGCTCGGCCTGCCGCGCCTCGGCGTCGGCTTCGCCGAGCTCGATCAACCTCTGCAGATAGTCGGGCTGGAACATCAGATAGCTCAGGAAGTCGGGGCTCGTGGTCTCCCGGGTGCCGAGGCTGCGGGTGAAGTAGCGGAATGCCTTGGGCAGTCGCGGCTCGTAGGAGGCGGCGAGCTTGCCCAGGTCCTGCGACGGCCGCATCACCAGGATGTCGACCGGCTTCAACCCCCGCCGTTCTTCCGGCGGCAGCTTTTCGAGCAGCGGGTTGAGGCTGATCAGCCGCCGCACGTCCTCGTCCATCGCGTCCAGGAAGACCGAGTTGAGCAGGTGGCTCAGGATCTGGGCCGGCGGGGGGTAGCCGGTGATCTTGTGGCGGCTGGCCTCCTCGGCGCTGGGCGGGTAGTGGGGCGAGATGGCGAGCATGCGGCTCGCTCCCAGGCGCAAGGCGGGGCCGAGCGGCGCGGTGAGGCGCACGCCGCCGTCGCCGTGCCAGGAGTCCCCGATCCGGATCGCCGGAAAGATCAGCGGCAGGGCCGACGAGGCCATCACGTGGTCCAGCGTGATCCGGGTGCTGATGCTGTGGCGCAGGGGCAGGGACCAAGGCGAGAGGTCGGCCCCCTGCACCCAGATGACGGTCTGGCCGGTGGTGTAGTTCAGGGTGGTCAGGGCGACCGCCTTGAGCAGCCCGTGCTCCAGGTTGTGGCCGATGCCGACGATCTCGCCGTCCACCGTGGCGGTCACCCCGCGGATCGTCTCCTTCAGGGGGCGCGTGTCGACCAGCCCGCGCACCTCCGGCGCCAGGCTCGACCCTCCCGCTCCCAGGTGGGTGCCCCACTGGATGAACGTACGGGCCAGCGCGCCGGTGTCGACGTCGAAGATGTTTTCGACCTGGAGGTTCCCCCAGAGGTCGCAGAGCTTGGGCGCGGCCTCGGACAGCGGCCCGGAGTGGGAGGCGTAGAACGCGGCGTTGATCGCCCCGGCGGAGACGCCGGTGATGATGGGGAACCGCAACCCGGGGAAGATGCGCGCGATAAAGCGGAGCACGCCGGTCTGATAGGCGGCCCGCGCGCCGCCGCCCGACAGGACCAGGGCGAGGTCGCCCCGGCCGCCCTCGGTGGAAGCCTCGCTCTGTGGCATCATTCCTCTCGATCCCGGGGGAGCACAGGCCCACTCTATGGCACGGACTGCGAAATTGAAAACGGCCTGGGCGGTCCTCGGATCCGCGGCCGCGCTGGCCTCCGCCCTGCTGTTGTTCCTCTACTCGGGCCTCTACGACGTCTCGGCGGCCGACCCCGACGCGGGCCTGATCCAGGGGTCGCTCGAGACCGTCCGGGAGCGCTCGGTCCGCCGCCACGCCAGGGGGATCCAGGTCCCCGACCTCTCCAATCCCGCCCTGATCCGGGAAGGGCTCGTCCACTACCACTTCATGTGCGTCACCTGCCACGGCTCGCCGGGGACCCCCTCCTCGGAGATCGGGCAGGGGCTGAATCCGTACCCGCCCGAATTGGCCAACGAGGCCCTGAAAGAGTCGGACGCCGAGGTCTTCTGGGTCATCAAGAACGGCCTCCGGATGACCGGCATGCCCGCCTTCGGGCTGACCCACGAAGACCAGGACCTGTGGGCCGTCGTGGCCTTCCTCAAGAAGCTGTCGCAGCTCTCCCAGGGGGAGTACCAGGCCATGGTCGAGAAGGCCGGGATCGGCGTCCCGCGTCCTCCGGCCGCGCCGGGGGCGGTCATGCCAATGCCCTCCGAAGAGGAGCTGCGGCTGCACCGGCACTGACTCCCTGTCCCCCATTGCTTTCTGCGTCCGGACTCCATCGGATAGACTCCGCCCCGTGATGCGGCTGGGGGATATCGAGCTGACGCTGGTCAGCGACGGCGTGTTCCGACTGGACGGCGGCGCCATGTTCGGCGTCGTCCCGCGCACGCTCTGGGAGAAGGAGAAGCCCCCGGACGCGCGCAACCGCATCCGCATGGGGACCAACTGCCTGCTGGTGGCGCGCGGCTCCGACCTGCTGCTGATCGACACCGGCATCGGCGACAAGCACGACGCCAAGTTCACCGACATGTACGCCATGGACCCCGAGGCCGTGCGGCTGCCCGAAGCCATCCGGCAGGCCGGCTTCGACCTGGGCGACGTCACCCATGTTGTCCTCAGCCATCTCCACTTCGACCATTGCGGCTGGAACACCCGCGAGCAGGGGGGCCGGATCGTGCCGACCTTCCCCAAGGCGACCTACTGGCTGCAGCGCGGCGAGGTGGAGCACGCCCGCCATCCCAACGAGCGCGACCGGGCGAGCTACTTCCCGGCCAACTGGGAGCCGCTGTTCGAGGCCGGCGTGGTCGAGCTGTTCGACGACGAGGCCGAGCCGGTCCCGGGGGTGAAGCCGGTCCGCGCGCCCGGGCACAACGCCGACATGTGTATTGTTCTCATGGATGGGGGCGGCGGCGAGAAGGCCGCTTTCTGGGCCGACCTGGTGCCGACCGCGGCGCACGTCCCGTACCCCTGGATCATGGGCTATGACCTGTACCCGTTGACGACCCTGGAGAACAAAAAGAACTGGCTGCCGCGGGCGCATCGCGAGGGCTGGCTCTGTGTCTTCGAGCACGACGCGGACACTCCGCTGGCGCATCTCACCGAGGAGAAGCCGGGCCGCTACCGGGCTGTGCCTCTCCAGGACTCCATGCGAACTCGAACCCCATCCCCAATCGAAAACCATGGCTAAAGAACAGTTCGACCTGATCATCATCGGCAGCGGCCCCGGCGGCTACGTCGCGGGCATCCGCGCGGGGCAGTTGGGCCTGAAGGCCGCCGTGGTCGAGAAAGACCCCAAGTTCGGCGGCACCTGCACGCACCGCGGCTGCATCCCCACCAAGGCGCTGCTGCATACGGCGGCGATGCTCGACGACATCCGCGGCGCCGAAGGCCTGGGCATCCAGGTCTCCCAGCCGACCCTGGACATCGCCAAGGCGCAGGAGCGCAAACAGAAGGTCGTCGACAGCAACGCCAAAGGCATCGAGTTCCTGTTCAAGAAGAACAAGGTGACCGGCCTGCGCGGCCGCGGCCGCATGACCGGCCCCAACGAGGTCGAGGTCGAAGGGCCGGACGGCAAGACGACCTACGGCGCCAGGTTCGTGATGATCGCCACCGGCTCGGTGCCGCGCGACATCCCGATCGCCCCGGCCGACGGCGAGCGCATCCTCAACTCGGACCACATCCTGGAGCTCCAGAAGGTGCCGCAGTCGCTGGCCGTACTGGGCGCCGGCGCCGTGGGCACCGAGTTCGCCTCGATCTACCACTCGTTCGGCGCCAAGGTGACGCTGATCGAGATGCTGCCGCGCATCCTCCCCATTGAGGACGAGGAGGTCTCCGCCGATCTCCAGAAGGCGCTGCGTAAGCGCGGCATCGAGGTGATGACCGGCACCAAGATGCAGGCCGTCGAGCGCACCGACGCCGGTCTGCGGCTCAAGCTCGAAGGCGGCAAGAAGGACACCGTCGAGGCCGAGATGCTGCTGGTCGCCATCGGCCGCCGGCCGGTGACCGAGGACCTCGGGCTCGAGGCGCTGGGTGTCGAGCTGGAGCGCGGCTACATCAAGGTGAACCCCTTCATGCAGACCGCGGCGCCGCACATCTACGCCATCGGCGACGTGATCAACACACCCTGGCTGGCGCACGTCGCCTCGGCCGAGGGTATCCTCGCCGTCGAGCACATGGCGGGACAGCAGGTCAAGCCGATCAACTACGACCGGGTGCCGTCCTGCACCTACTGCGAGCCCGAGGTGGCGAGCGTCGGCCTGACCGAAGCGAAAGCCCGCGAGCGCGGCTACGACGTGCAGGTGGGCAAGTTCCCCATGTCCGCCCTCGGCAAGGCGCGGATCCTCGGCAAGACCGAAGGGTTCGTCAAGGTGGTGCGCGAGAAGAAATACGACGAGATCCTCGGCGTCCACATCCTCGGCGCCCACGCCACCGACCTGATCGCCGAGGCGTGCGTCGCGCTGCAGATGGAAGGCACCGACGAAGAGCTGATCCGGACCATGCACGCCCACCCGACCCTGTCGGAGGCGGTGATGGAGGCGGCCCACGCCGCCCATGGCCAGGCCATTCACATCTAGGAGAGACATGGCGAAACAGACCAAGAGCTGGGGGCCTCTCCATCCCCAGGCTGCGGCCCAGGAGACGGAGCGGCTGGCGAAGACCGGGCTGCCGCGCGAGCGGCAGCTCGAGCTCTACCGCTTCATGAAGCTCAACCGCATGGTGGAGGAGCGGCTGGGCAACCTCTACCGGCAAGGCAAGGTGGTGGGCGGGCTCTACTCCAGCCGCGGCCAGGAGGCGACCTCGGTCGGCAGCGCCTACGCGCTCGAGCCCCAGGACGTCGTCGGACCGCTGATCCGCAACCTCGGAACCATGCTCGTGCGCGGCGTCCAGCCGCGCGAGGTCATGATGCAGTACATGGCCAAGAGCGACAGCCCGACCGGCGGCAAAGACGCCAACACCCACTTCGGCGACCTGTCGCGCGGCCTCGTGGCGCCCATCTCCATGCTCGGGGCGGTGATCCCGGTCATGGTGGGAGTCGCGCTCGCCGGCCAGCGTCAGGGGAAGGACCTGGTCGCCATGACCTACATCGGCGACGGCGGGACCTCGACCGGCGACTTCCACGAGGGGCTGAACCTGGCCGCGGTGCTCAACGTCCCGTTCGTCCTCATCGCCGAGAACAACGGCTGGGCGTATTCGACGCCGACGTCGCGCCAGATGCGCATCGAAAACATCGCCACCCGCGCCGCCGCCTACGGCATCCCCGGCGAGATCGTCGACGGCAACGACGTGCTGGCGGTCTACGAGGCGACGAAGCGGGCGGTGGAGCGGGCGCGCCGCGGCGGCGGCCCCAGCCTGATCGAGGCCAAGACCTTCCGCATGAAAGGGCACGCCGAGCACGACGACGCCGGCTATGTGCCCAAGGAGCACTTCGAGGTCTGGAAGAAGAAGGACCCGATCGACCGCTTCGAGCGGCATCTTCTTGGATATGGGCTGGGCAACGAGCTCGCGACCGAAGACGACCTGCGCGGGATCGTGGCGGAGATCGACGCCGGGTTGAACGCCGAGGTCGACTTCGCCCTCGCCTCCCCGATGCCGCCGCCCGACAGGGCCTTCGAGGGGGTTTACGAGCCGGCTCCGGAAGGAGTGTCCGTCTGATGGCGACCGTCACCTACCTCGAAGCCATCCGCCAGGCGCTCTGGGAGGAGATGGAGCGCGACGAACGGGTCTTCATGCTCGGCCAGGACATCGGCACCTACGGCGGCGCCTTCCGCGTCACCGCCGGGTTCCTCGAGAAGTTCGGGCCGCAGCGCATCGTCGACACGCCGATCAGCGAGTCGGCCATGGTCGGCTGCGCCGTCGGCGCCGCCATGATGGGGATGCTGCCCGTGGTCGAGATGCAGTTCATCGACTTCATCTCCTGCGCCTTCAACCAGATCATCAACTTCGCTGCGCCCAACCGCTACCGTTGGGGGCAGCGGGTGCCGCTCGTGGTCCGCGGGCCTTCGGGCGGCAACGTCCACGGCTCGGCCTTCCACAGCCAGAACCCGGAGTCGTACTTCCATCACACCCCGGGGTTGAAGATCGTGGCGCCGGCCACGGCGGCGGACGCCCGCGGCCTGCTCAAGGCGGCGATCCGCGACCCCAACCCGGTCCTCTACTTCGAGCACAAGTACCTCTACCGGCGGATCAAAGAGGAGCTGCCGGAGGCGCCGGAGAACGACGGCCTGGTGCCGATCGGCAAGGCGCGGCTGGCGAGAGAGGGGCGCGACCTGTCGGTGATCACCTACGGTGCTATGCTTCACGCGGCGCTGGAGGCCGCCGGGCGCCTGGAAGCCGACGGGATCGACCTCGAAGTCCTCGACCTGCGCACCATCAAGCCTCTGGACCAGGACGCGATCCTCGCCACGGTCCGCAAGACCAGCCGGGTCATCGTCCTGACCGAGGAGCAGATCACCGGCTCGGTCGCCGGCGAAGTGGCGGCGCGCATCGTCCAGCACGCCTTTGAATGGCTGGACGGGCCGGTCCACCGGCTCTGCTGCCCGGACACCCCGGTACCGTTCAGCCCGACGCTCGAAGAGGCCTATCTGCCCAATGTGGACAAGCTCGTCGCCAAAGTGCGGGAGCTGGCCAGCTACTGATCTGGAACCGGAGACGGGAGAGAGCATATGGCTACGGAAGTCGTGATGCCCCAGATGGGGGAGTCGATCGCGGAGGGAACTATCACCAAGTGGCTGGTCAAGGTGGGCGACAAGGTCGAACGCGACCAGCCGCTGTTCGAGATCTCCACCGACAAGGT
>JBKKAU010000914.1:0-2416 GCA_046714475.1 Thermoanaerobaculia bacterium | reverse complement strand
TTTCCACCCTGGGCTAGGAAGAAGGACGCCCACCGGGCTACCCTCCGCCCGCCTGAAGCGAGGGTGACGCGCAGAGCTTGAGATAAAGACGCGGGACGAACGGAGGCCCGATGATGGAACCTGAAATCGATCTTGCCGCCTCTGCCCAGAGGCTCGCCGATACCTTGAGCCAAGTGGTCCTGGGACAGCGCGCCGCGGTGGAGAACCTTCTCGTCGCCTACATGGCGGGCGGCCACGTCCTCCTCGAAGGGGTGCCGGGCCTCGGCAAGACCCTCCTGGCCCGCGCCTTCGCCGCCTGTCTGGGCGTGCGGTTCAGCCGCGTGCAGTTCACCCCCGACCTGATGCCGGCCGACGTCATCGGCACCAACATTTACGATGGCGCCTCCGGCGTCTTCAGGCTGGTGCGCGGCCCGGTCTTCACCCAGGTGCTGATGGCCGACGAGATCAACCGCACGCCGCCCAAGACGCAGGCAGCGCTGCTCGAGGCCATGCAGGAGCGCCAGGTGACGATCGATGGCGTGAGCCACGGACTGGAGGAGGGCTTCTTTGTCATCGCCACCCAGAACCCGATCGAGTTCGAGGGCGTCTACCCGCTGCCCGAGGCGCAGCTCGACCGTTTCCTGATGCGCATCGAGATGGGGCTGCCGGGGCGCGAGGCCGAGCTCGACCTCTTCAGGAAGGCGGTGGCGGGCGAGCTGCCCGAGCATGGGGCGCCGATGCCGGGGCAGGTCCTGAGCCCGGGCGAGGCGCTCGCCCTGCGCCTCGCCTCGCGCCGGGTCCACGTCGCGCCCGACCTGCTCGACTACCTGTCGCGGCTCGCCGAGGCGGTGCGGCGCTCGCCGCAGGTGGAGCTGGGGGTGAGCCCGCGCGCCGCCCTCGCCCTGCTCGAAGCGTCGCGCGCCGCCGCCCTGCTCGAAGGACGGGACTTCGTGATCCCGGACGACATGAAGCGCCTGCTGGTCCCCTGCTGGGCTCACCGGCTGATCCTGACGGCCGAGTCGGAGCTCGAGGGGCACAACCCGCGCCAGGTGCTGGACCGGATCGCCGCGTCGGTGGACGTGCCGCACCAGCGGCAGGCCTGAGGTCCGAGATGCCGGCCGGCCGCTGCTTCGTCCTGTTGGGGATCGCCACGCTCCTCCTGGTGGCGGGCCTCCTGGACGTCCGTTTCGCCTGGGCGGCGGTGGCGCTGGACCTCGCCACGGTCGGCGCGGCATGGATCGACGCCCGCCGTGCCGCCCGGACGCCTTTGACCGCGGAACGGCATTGGCCGCCGCTGCTCGTCCAGGGGGCGCCGGCGGAGATCGCGGTGGAGGTCGCGTCGGGGTCCGGCCGGGAGTGGACCGTGCGGCTGCGCGAGGGGCTCCACCCAGGGTTGGCGGAGAGTCCTTTGCGCCGTGAAATCACTGTACCGGCGTCCGGCGCGGCGCGCTGGGGCTACACCCTGGCGCCGCGGCGGCGCGGCGAGCACCGGATGGCGCCGCTCACCGCGCGGGTGCTCGGGCCCTGGCGGCTCGCCTGGTCGCAGCGCGACCTGCTGCCGTCCGAAGCGGTCCGCGTCTATCCGCAGGTCCGTTGGGAGGGCAAGGTGGGGCAGCTCCTGGCGCTCGCCCAGCGCCACCGCATGGGGCAGGTGCCGGTGCGGCTGCACGGCGTTGGCACCGAGCCGTACGCGTTGCGCGAGTACCTCCCCGGCGATCCGCTGGCCAAGATCCACTGGAAGGCAACGGCGCGGCACGGCCGCATGGTGAGCCGGGAGGACACCTGGGAGCGGAGCGCCCGGTTGGTCGTCCTGCTCGACTGCTCCCGTACCATGACTTCCATGGACGGCGCGCGCAGCAAGCTCGACTACGCCCTGGCGGCGGCGCTCGCCCTGACCCGGGTGGCGGTGGCGCGGGGCGACCGGGTGACGGTGATCGCCTTCTCCGACCGGGTCGAGCGCTCGGTGCGCGTGCGCTCCGGCGAGCGCGGCGCGAGCCTCGCCTACGCCGCGCTCTATGACCTGGAGGCGCGCCTGACCGAGCCGGCCTACGACCTCGCGGTCGAGGCGGTCTTCGGCGTCGAGCCGAGGAGCGCCACGGCGGTGCTCTTCACCTCGGTCGTCGACCTGGCGGCGGCGGAGCTGCTGCGCGAGTCGCTGCTGCGCCTGGGACGCCGCCACCGGTCGTTGCTGGTCAACCTCGAGGACCCCGAGCTGCGGGCGCTGGCCGACGGCGAGCCGGGGACGCCCGCCGAGGCCTTCGCCCAGGTGGCGAGCCTGGAGATCGTGCTCGCCAACCGCCGCCTCGCCAAGCACCTGCGCCGCGGCGGCATCCGGGTGATCAGCAGCCCCGCCGACCGGTTGGCCCTGGAGTCGCTGGAGGCCTACCTCGCTCTTTACCGGGGCCGGCAGACCCCCGTGAGAGCCGCGGGGTAGGGC
>JBKKAU010000913.1:0-2761 GCA_046714475.1 Thermoanaerobaculia bacterium | reverse complement strand
AGCTCGCCGTACTCCCGACCGAGGCGGGAGGGATCGAGCGAGGGGAAGTCGGGGGCGAGGCTGTAGGGGATCTCCCGCCGTTCCAGCAGCTCGCCGCGCCCCGGATCGACGACGAAGCGGACCGGCCGCCCCTCGGAGACGTCCGGGAAGAGGTCGGGGACCATGTACTGGTCGTAGACCGGCCGGTCGAGCTCCAGCACGTCGAAGACCAGCCGGTCTCCGTCCTCGAAGGCATTGATCGCGTGCAGGCTGTAGCCCTTCCCCACCGGCACCGAGGCGACCGCCTCGCCGGTCTCGCGGTCGGCGATCAGCAGCGAGCTGCCGCGCTCCGGCTCCCAGAGGAGCGAGTCCAGGACGCACCGGCCACCGCGCATCATCCCCTCGACGTCCATCAGATAAGGGCTGAGGTAGAAGACGACGTGCCGGCGGCTCAGCCCGAAGTCGTGGACGGAGCAGGGATAGGGCAGCGGCAGGCGCCGGCGGTAGACCAGGTCCCCCTCGCCGCCGAAGCGGTAGAGGTTGAGCTGCGGGGCGCCCGCCGCGTAGGAGATGCCGAAGTTGAACAGCTCTCCGGTCTCCGGATCGATCTTGGGGTGGGCGGCGAACGGCGCCAGGAGGTTGAGGCGACCGCCGAAGGTGTGCTCCCCCCGCGTCTCCAGGGTCTCCGGGTCCAGCTCCCACGGCAGCCCCTGCTCGCCGAAGGCCAGGAGCCTGCCCTGGTAGGGGTAGACGCTGACGTTGACCGGCGACGCCAGCGCGACTCCCCGCAGCAGCCGGTCGCCCGGAAAGGCGGTGCCGAAGGCGCGGAAGAGCGCCTGTCCCGCCTCCTCCTCGGCCAGCCACTTGGCGCCGCGGACGAAGCGGCCGGTGAACCGCACCCCTTCGTCTCCGAAGCGCACGGCGCAGACCATGCCGTCGCCGTCCAGCCAGTGGCGGTAGCGGAAGCCGCCGCGCTCGAAGCGGGCCGGACCGTTCAGGTAGTACGTCCCGCGAAGGAAGGCCGGCAGGGCGCCCTCGATCGACGCGACCGGGCAGCAGCGCTCCTCGGGCGTCGCGAAGGCTGCGTCCAGGCCGGGGGCATGGTCGGCAAGGGAGGACAGAGGCTCAGAGCTCATGTCGAAGCTCCCGGGGCCGCCGGACGGTTCCGGCCGTACGTCTCGTGCGACGCCACGAACTCGCCGCTGGCGATCGCTGCGCAGAGCGAGATCTCGCCGGCGAGCAGAAAGGCCGCGGTGACCTCGGCGAGCCGCGGCGCGCCGCCGTCGCCGGCGCAGCCGAGCATCTCCAGGCACTCTCGGCCGGTCCCCAGACCGGTGCCGCCCCCCACCGTCGCCAGGGTGAGCGACGGCAGGGTGACGCTGGCGTAGAGGTCGCCGTCCTCGGTCAGCTCGAGATTGGTGATGCCGACGGCGGCGTTGGCGAGGTTGGCGACGTCCTGGCCGCAGGCGATGAGCAGGGCGGCGAGGCCGTTGGCCAGGTGCGCGTTGCATCCCAGCGTGCCGGAATGGAACTGGCCCAGGATGTTCAGGTGGCGGACCTCGACGATCCGCTCCGGCGTGGTGTTGAGGTAGGAACGCACCAGCCGTGCCGGCAGCCGGGCGCCGGCCACCACCTTCTTGCCCTTGCCGCCCGCGAACAGCGCGGCGCTGGCGTGCTTCTCGGAATCGAGTCCGCCGAAGAGGTAGTACCGGCGGGCGCTGGTGTGGGCGAGCAGCCACTCGCAGGCCCTGTCGGTCGCCTTGCAGATCATGTTCATGCCATGGGCGTCCCCGGTCGAATAGCGGAACTGGAGCATGACGTGACGGCCGACGGGATGGCACTCCAGGCGCAGCAGCCTGCCATGGCGTGTGGTCGATTCCGCCTCCGCCCGGATCTCCTCAAACCGGCTTTCCACCTCGCGGACGAACGCGGCCGCCTCGGCCACGCCGTCGAACGGGAAGACGGGCGCGACCTGGTTCTCGTCGACGTAGATGTGGGCCGTGACCCCGCCGGCGCGGGTCAGGACCACGGCGCCGCGCTCGTAGGAGCGCACCAGGGTGCCTTCGGTGGTGGCCATGGGGACGTAGAAGACGCCTTGCGCGTGGGCGCCCTGGACGAGCAGCGGCCCCGCCAGGCCGATCGGCACCTGCGCCGCGCCGATCGGGTTCTCGACGTTGCCGCGCATCTCCTCACCCGGAAAGGAGTACGAGCCGACGTGACGGAGCTCCGCGCCCGTCTTCTCCTCGATCCAGCGCCGCCGCCGCTCGATCGATTCGGCCGAGTAGCCCTGCTCCTCGAAGCGCGGCACCAGCTCGGGCCGTGGAGGCACGCCGTTCATCGTCCGCCCTCCGGCGACCGGCGGGGCCGTCCGAGCACGAGCGCGGAGCAGTGCCCGTCCGACGCCACCGCGGTGAGCAGGGCATGGCGCACCTCGACCCGGCGCGTCCCGGCCGAGACCCCGGACAGCGGGAACCCGTCTTCGGTCCGCTCGAGCCCGCGGATCCCCGGCAGCAGGCCGTCCTCCAGGGTCCCGAGCAGGGCGACCGCCTGGAGCGCGCCGGACGCGCCGGGCGCCTCGCCCAGCATCGACTTGATGGCGGTGACCGGCACCCCGGCGCTGCCGTTGCGGAACACCTCCGCCAGCCCGAGCGCCTCGGCGCGGTCGCCGGCGACGCTGCCGTTGGCCGAGGCGCTGACGGCGTCGATCTCCTCCGGCGCGACGCCGGCGTCGGCGAGCGCCAGACGCACCGCCCGCGCCAGGGCCGCGGCGGCGGCCTTCCCG
>JBKKAU010000912.1:0-3499 GCA_046714475.1 Thermoanaerobaculia bacterium | reverse complement strand
GCCTTGTCCTTCCCCTTGGGGATGAAGCTCCACTTGAGGCCGGCGGGGAAGCCGGCGCCGCCGCGGCCGCGGAGGCCCGACTTCTTGACCTCCTCGATCACCGCGTCGGGCTCCATCTTGAGCGCCTTGGCCAGCCCCTCGTAGCCGCCGCCCTGGCGGTAGCCCTTGAGGGTCAGCGCGTCGCGGTTGCCGACGTTCCTGGTGAGGACCCGTTCGAAAGCCATGGTCACTTTAATCCTTTGAGGACCTGCCGCACCCTGCCGGGCGTCAGGTTCTCGTGGTACGTGTCGTCCACCATCATCATCGGCGCCGTGTCGCAGGAGCCGAGACACTCGAAGTGGACGTAGGAGCAGCGGCCGTCCTGCGTCACCTCGTCCTCGCCGACCCCCAGCTCCTGGTGCAGGGCCTCCATGACCTCGTCGGAGCCGCGCAGCTGGCAGGAGAGGTTGGTGCAGACGCGGATGCGGTGCCGGCCGACCGGCTTCTGGTGAAAGAGGTCATAGAACGTGACGACGCCGTAGACCTTGGCCGGGGCGAGCCCGAGCTCGTGGGCCACGGCCTCGATCGCCTCGTCGGGGAGCCAGCCGCCCCAGGCGTTCTGGGCCAGGTGGAGAGCGGGGATCAGCGCCGCCTCGTCTGTGGGATACCGCTTGCGGATCTCGGTGAGCTCGGCGCGGACGGCCTCGGGGAGGGCCGCGGTCCGCGCTACGGTCGAGAAGATGGGTTCGCTCACGCTCATGGCTGCAGTCCCGCTCTCGCCGCTTTCGCCGGCCGGCGCTCGCGCAACGGCCGGAGCTCCAGGCCGCCCTTGAGCCAGACATAGGCGTAACCGACGAGGATCATGAAGATGAAGACCATCACCGCCCAGAACAGCTCCCAGCCCCCTTCGCGCAGGATCAGCGCCCAGGGGTAGAGGAAGGCGGCTTCCAAGTCGAAGACGATGAAGTCGATCGCCACCAGGAAGAAGGCGATGGAGATGCGCTTGTGCGACCGGTCGAGCTGCGGCACGCCCGACTCGATGGGCGTCAGCTTGACGCGGCCTCCCCGCTGGTTGCCCATCAACGCGCCGAGCCCTTGCGAGAGGCCGAGCATCGCGACGCCGATGATGATTGCGACCCCCAGCGCCAGCAGGACAGGATAGTACTGCTCCGGCAACGGGCTTCCTCCCAGACAGTCGTCAGAGGTTTCCGGAAACAACCGGGCTCGCTCGGCGGCCGATTGCCCGGTATGGCAGACGCCCGGCGGTGGACGCCGGGCTCGTGAAGGATGTCACAAGCACCGCCTGGAGACAAGCGGGGAGGAGGGCCCTCGCCCCTGTGGGAGGCGAGGGCGGGGGATCAGTTCTCGGTCTCGATCCCTTCGCCGATCCCGATGTGCTGCAGCCGCTTCAGGTTCTGCACGTACCGGTCCCTATTGAAGGGCTCGTGGGCGTGGAGGTCCTGGATTAGCTCCGTCGCGACGACGGCGCCGATCAGCCGCTTGGCGTCCTCGGCGGTGTACCCGGCGGAGAGCAGCTGCTGCAGGGTCTCGCGGGTCTCGGGGGGATCGTTCTCGACGATCTGACTGTCGATCGTCTGCATGATCAGGGCATGCAGCATCGGGTCGAACCTGGATTCGCCCGGCCGCTGCGAGGATAAGGATGTCGTCTGACCGTCCCGGGGCGTCGAGTCGCCGAGATGGCCGCCATCGTACGCGACCTGGACGAACCCCTTGGTCTGCAAATACTTCGAAAGCGTCTGATCGGACAGCATGACCATGGGGTTGACGAACGCCGTCGCGAGCTCGGCCTCGGCCGCCGCCAGCGCGACCTCCTGCTGCGGGAACCGCCGCAGAGGGTTGTAGAGCAACCAGTGGACCATGGATTCGGTGCCCTGCCCCGTCGGTTCGAGGCAAGTCACCGCCGGCGAAAAGTTAGAACCGTCACTCGCGGCACCCGCGAGATACTGGAACGGCTTGGCCATCGTTTGTACCTCCTACGCTCGCTGCACACTCCAGTGGGCTGCCACCCGATCTCTGGGCTATGCACCTTGCGTGCCTGCAAAGAGGAACGTTGCCGGGAGGGGTTGGCCCTCCCAGGCGAACCCCGCGACCTATCCAGGGGACGCCGTGTGGGAAGTTCCAGGGACGATAGACTGAGCGCGGGACCGCTGGGGATCTGCGCGAAAGGGGACGCCGCCGTCGTGGGGGCCTCTCGACGGAGCCCCGACCCGGCCACCCGCGCTACATCCGTCCGAGCCTTGGGTCGGCTACCGTTTCCCGGCTGAGCCTCTGGAGTAGGCTTAAGGGAGGGGAGGACTCCATGACTATGAGAGCTGTTGTAGAGACGAAGCAAGACATCCTCGGCTCGATTGCTCACAACCAGGCTCGGATCAAGGCCCTGGGGGTAAAGCGGCTCGGGTTGTTCGGCTCTTTCGTGAGAGACGAGCCGCACTCGGAGAGCGACATCGACCTGCTGGTGGAGTTTGAGCCTGGCTCGAAGACGTTCGACAGGTTCATGGAGCTGGCCTTCTTCCTGGAAGAGCTCTTCAACCGCCGCGTCGAGCTCGTCACGACAGAGTCTCTCAGCCCTTACCTGGGGCCGCATATCCTGCGAGAGGTGGAGTATGTCCCTCTCGCCGCTTGAGTACATCCGTCACATGCTGGATGAAGCCGAGTACCTGATCCGTGCCAGCCAGGGACTGAGCCGAGAGGCTTTGTTCCAGGACGAAACCCTCAAGCGCGCTTTCGTGCGTAGCATCGAAGTCATTGGGGAGGCTTCCAAGAAGGTACCGGCAGAGCTCAAGGAGCGTTATCCGGCTATCCAGTGGCGTTCCGTGGCAGGGATGAGGGACCGTCTGGTCCACGATTACCTGGGAGTGGACTATGAGATCGTGTGGGATGTGGCTCGAGCCAAGGCTCCGGAGCTGCGGGATCATCTGAGAGCGCTTCTGCGCGCCGAGGGGTAGCCCTTTTTCCTGCCTGCCCTCCAGCCGCCAGCACAACCCGCCTAGACGTTTTCGGTCTTCCATCCGTATATAAGGATGTGAGGCCTCAGCCGAACGCGACCTTGTCGTAGATCTCCGCCAGCGCAAGCTCGCACTGGATGGAGGACAGGGTCACGATGGCGTCGAGCCCGGCTGTGGCGGTGAACAGCCAGTGGTTGCCGTCCTGGCGCAGGAACTGCTCGACGCGGGGCTCGTGCTGGGCGACGAGCACGTACTCCGACAGCGACTCCAGAGCCCGATAGTGCTCGAACTTCTTGCCGCGGTCGTAGGACTCGGTCCTGGGGGAGAGCACCTCGATGATTAGGGCGGGATTGAGCAGCGTGTCGCGGTGCTCGTCCTCGCTTTGAGGCTCGCCGCAGACTACGACGACATCGGGGTAGGTGTAGAGGCCGGTGGCGGAGACCCGGATTCTCATCTGGCAGCAGTAAACCTGACACGGCCGTTTCTTGAGCTGCCGACCTAGACCCCCAAGGGAGTCCCCCCGGCTCTGCCGGGGTGGCAGTAGAAGTTTGACG
>JBKKAU010000911.1:0-3536 GCA_046714475.1 Thermoanaerobaculia bacterium | reverse complement strand
CCGTGCCGGGCGCGCAGCCCTGGAGCCGCACGCCGCACGTGCCGATCGCCTCGTCCGGATTCTCGCGCCGGGCGATGGCGAACTGATAGTTCCGCCGCGGCGATTCCGCCGGCCAGGCGAGGAACCGGTCGAGGAGGCCGCGCGTGAACTCCGGACAGGTCTCGTGAGGTCCGTAGAATTCGAGATAACGGGGATCGGCTTCGATAGCCACGAGGGCCGGCAGGTCCCCGGCGGTGAATTCGCGCAGGAGCAGTCTCGGCGTGGCGATTTCCATGCGAGCGTCTTCAGGGGATTTGAACGCGCAGTCCCACGGAGTAGTTCGAGTTCCGCTTGTGATCTTTTCCGACGAGCATGCTGCCGCGTTCGAAACCGAGGTCGAGGAAGACGATCCCCAGGCCCGCGGCGACGTGGCCGCCCCAGACCCAGCGGGAGGTGTCGCGCGCTTCGGAAAAATACCATTTCCAGCCGGCCTCGCCGCTTGCCATCAGGTCCCAGCCGAGCTTGCCTTTACGACGGGCGAAAACCCACGGGCGCAAGGTGAGCCCGAGGGCGTCGTACCCGGCCCAATTCTCACCCTGCAGATTCCAGGTCAGCGGGAGGCCAAACTGTCTCCTTCTCGACTCTTTGCGGAAATAGCAGGCATCAGGGTCTTCTTCGGTGCAAGGCACCAAATCATTACTCGTCTTGTCGCGACGTTGAATGTCGACGTCGCTCGGGCTCCCGAAGGGCAGGGCGATCTCGGCTCGCCAGCCCGGCTCCTGATCGGAATCTCCAAAGACCTGCGCCACGGACAGCTCCGGGTTTCGCAGGCTCGTATGGAACCGATCCAATCTGTTGGCCCTTTGCTTCGGCTCGAAGCTGGCAAGGGCAGTTGAAGGTATCTGCTCGCCCGAGAGCCCTTCGGAGGCGGAGGGCGCGATGAACAGCCACGGTCGGAAGAGCTTAGCTTCCGCAGGCCGGTCCGCGTCGTCTTCCTGGGGTTGGGCTGACCAGTCATGGAAGAATATGCGCAGTGGGTCTGCCTTTCCGGCGAGCAGCACCTCACGGATCGAAGCGGCCGAGAGCAGGACCATCTCCAGGGCCTGCCGTCTGCACCGCAGCTTGCCGTCCCCGAAGTAGAGCGAGCTTTTTATGGGAGCGGTCGTTTCGTCGGGGGTTTGCCTTTTGCAGGGTGAGGGGGAAGCGGAGTCTTCGGAGCGGATCGACAGCTCGTTAGCCGCCTTCTGAACCGTCTCGCGCTGCGGGCCGCCCTGCAGGACCTGTTGCAGCGCACCCTCGAGCCCGGCCCAGGGCTCCCCATCGGCTATGAAAACCCGGGCTCCGGCCCGGTTGTGAGTGTTGTGCATCCCGCGCGCGATGATGTCCGTAGAACCGCTTCGCGGTGTGAGGAGGTGGCCCGGCGCGAACGAGTCCTGCAGGAAATGCAGGGCGACGGCTTCTGCGACGAAGGCGACGAACAACGATTCGGCGTCCGCGCCCTTCTGCGCGGACTCGGCTGCGAGCTCGATGGCAAGGCGGTGCAGTCCGTTGTATTTGGCCGCCGCGCAGGCTTCGAAATGGCTGGTGTTCTGGTGCACGGCCACGAGCCAGTTCCCGACGTGCCTCACCTTTTTTTCGGCGCGGCAACTGGCAAAGCGGATGATCTCGGACTCGCTGGGCATCTTCTTGAGCGCCCGTCTCATCGTTCTTGTCGTCAGGCTCTGCGCTTCAACGCAACGTTTGGGAGCCAGCAGGAGCTCCTGCTTGAATCTCTCGTTCTGCTCTTCCACGTGCAGGCGCCTGGAGGGGATCAGGCCTTCGGGGCGTATGACCTTGTCCACGGCGTGAGTCAGGAGCCCGAACGGCACGCATCGGCTCTCGTCCTTCTTGCAGGCCTTCTTCCTCGCCTCGGCATCGGGCGAGCACTCCAGGAACCAGGCGCGGATCTCGGCCTCGACGTCGGCCGGAACCTCTCCCTGGAGGCTTTCGAGGGCCACGGCCAAGGCAAGGGTCGACAGCGCCTCGTGCTCGCGCTTCTTGAACGCCGCCGCGGGTTGAACGAATGCGACAAGCCCCGCGATCAGGGCTGCGATCGCACCGAGCCGTTTCGTGGTCATAGGTTCGGGCTCCTCGGAGTGGATACCGCCAGTATATAGACGGACAGCTTACGGGAAGTCCGGCCGGACCCGTAACGCCGAAGGCGGAACTTGCTTTATCTTTCGCGGGCATTCTGTAGCGGCGCGGCGTCCATTGATGGAGCCCATCCCATCCTGTTAGCGTCGCCGCCGTGGATTTCGAGGAGCTGCTGGAGCTCGTGGGGTTTGACCCGGTCTTCGAGACCGACCTCCTGTTGGTGGAGGGGGAGGAGCCGTCGGCGGTGCACCGGCAGCTCGCCGCGTGGGTGGAGGCGGGCTGGATCCATCAGCTCCGCCTCGGCGTCTATGCCCTGGCGCCGCCTTTTCAGAGGGTCCGCCCCCACCCGTTCGTCGTCGCCAACCACCTGGTGCGCGGGTCCTATGTCAGCCTTGTGTCGGCCCTGGCGCATTACGGTCTGATCCCCCGGCAGGACCTGTCCGCGGTGACGGTCAGCGTGGCGTCCAGCCGGCCGGGGCACTGGCATACGCAGCTGGGCGAGTACGAGTTCCGGCATCTCCGGGGGGAGCTGCTGACCGGCTTCCGCTCGATCCGTCTGCCGGAGGGCCAGGAGGCCTGCGTCGCCACGCCGGAGAAGGCGCTCCTCGACCTGGTCTACCTGGAGCCGGGCACGGACTCCCCGGAGGTCTTGCGCCGGCTGCATCTGCAGTCCCTGCAGAGCCTGAACCTCTACGAGCTCCACCGCCAGGCCGAGATCACGGGCAAGACGCGGTTGCGCCGCGCCGCCGACTGGATCTCCTCCATGGCGCGGGCGCAGCGGCCCTGAGCCGCCCCGCTGTTCTCCGGCATGAAGGGGGGGCAGCTCTGGAACTCTTTTTGCAATAGCGCTTTTCGCTACCGACCTCATAGGTCGAGCGGAGGAGAGGCGCTTGACGACAAACCAGCCGAAAACGGTCCTGGTGGATGCTCACGTCCACGTCCATCCCGGTTTTGATCCCGACCGGTTCCTGGACTGCGCGCTGGAGAACCTCCGCCGCGGCGCGCAGGGGGCGGGGATCGCCGGGCCGTCCACCGGCTGCCTGCTGCTCTCGGAGTCGGCGGGGGACCATTGGTTCCGCCAGGTGCGCGGCGAGGGGAGAGCGGGGAGCTGGCGTATGGAGCCCACCGCGGAGCCGGAGTCGTTGCGCGTTGTCCGAGAGGGGCGGGACGGGCGCGAGGGCCAGGACGGCGCGGAGCTGGTGCTGGTCGCCGGCCGGCAGGTCCGTACCCGCGAAGGGCTGGAGGTCCTGGCCCTGGCGACGGCCGAGGACTTCGCGGACGGCCTGCCGCTCGCCGAGTCCCTGGACCGCGTGCGGGCGAGCGGCGCCCTGCCCGTCCTGCCCTGGGGGTTCGGCAAGTGGTGGCTCTCCCGCGGCTCGTTGATCGCGGCCTCGCTCCGCGACGGGCGGGGCGAGCTGTACCTG
>JBKKAU010000910.1:0-4807 GCA_046714475.1 Thermoanaerobaculia bacterium | reverse complement strand
ACCCTGGCCCCGACCTTCGCGGGCGCCTGGGGCTGGCTCGACCGCCACGGCGGCAACGGCGCCGTCGCCGTCACGGTCTCCCCGCGCATCCAGTTCCTCTACCCGGCCATGGGACCGCGGCTCGAGCGCCGCGCCGTCTACGTCAACATCAACCGGCAAGACCTGCGCGCCGCCGGCTCCTACCCCGGCTGCAACCCGCGGCTCGACCCGGACGTCTCCGCCTGGATCGCCAACCTTGAGGAGCAGGACATCCGCTGGGTCCACATCGGCCGTCTGGGACGCCAGCCCTTCCCCCAGGAGGAGAGCTGGGTCCGCGGCCGTCCCGATCTCTTTGTCCTGCGGTTCGAGGACAGCAACAACCGGGTGTATGAGTTTTCCCCGAGGGAGTGAGAGCCCCGGCGGCACCACAGCAGCCTCGAAGACGTGGGCCTCGCCCCCGAGCTAGGTCTACAATGAACAACATGAGACGAGCCAAGACCTTGTTGCAGGAAGCTTTGGCTTTGTCCGATGACGAGCGGGCCGAGATCGCGGGCGCCCTGCTGGAGAGCTTGGAGCCTGCGCCGGAAGCGGATGTCGAGACGGCGTGGCGTCAGGAAGTCGCTGCTCGGGTGGCTGCGTTGGAGGCGGGGGAAGTGACGACGACCCCCTGGGAGGAGATCCGAGACCGGTTCCTGACGAGGCTCAGTGAACGTCGCCCAGGCTGAATTCACACCGGAAGCTCTCCGGGAAATCGATGACGCTTTCGAATGGTATCTCGAACGGAGTCTCCAGGCGGCAGAGGGGATCTAGGTACTGGCGGGTACTGGCCTCCAACCAAAACCGCGTGCCTGAATAAACTTTGTCACAATCTCAAAGAGCGCCAGATGTACCTGCCTGAGAAGGGCTGAAGTTCCCGCGAGCAGCGCCTTAGCTGCCTCGTCCTCGGCTCGGAAGAAAGTATATTCCTGCGCAGCCGCATCAGCAAAGTAGAACCGACTCCCACCAAGAGAACTGCCCCTAG
Organism: Thermoanaerobaculia bacterium; assembly: GCA_046714475.1. Lineage (GTDB taxonomy): Bacteria > Acidobacteriota > Thermoanaerobaculia > Multivoradales > UBA5704 > DASPJI01. The sequence continues at coordinate 3,807 of JBKKAU010000910.1, read as the reverse complement.
ATATATAAGGCATCTTCGGGCTGTTACCCAGAAATAGAGAGCTGTAGCCCTTGGCAATCTCTTTGGGGTCATAGTGAAAGGCGACCTTATTGCGCATGAAGAAGAGCGACTTAGCCTCAGGATTATCGAATGTATTGCCGAGCGCTATGTCTTCTAATGCATTCCAAGCCTTGCGGGCTTCCACCCTAAGATTACGTACAACTTTCTTGAATAAGTCATGATCCCGCACTTTATCGGCATCCCTGATTAAGTTGCATAGCTCATGGATAAGGCCTGCGTGCAAACGCGTTGCATGTGCCCTTAGGGCATTGTACTGCCCCCAAGAGGGGACCTCTCCCTGCTCCCCCTCTGGGGCGGCATGATCCAAGAGACCTTGAGCCATAAAAATGTCTTTGAAGTCATTGTATGTTAGAGCCAGGGCTAGGACGAAATTGTAGACCTCCTGCGGGCAAGTACCATCTCCAGTAAAGGCCTGGGCATCAAAGCTCTCAAGTGGTGCAAGCGAACTCTCGTATTTTCGATATGGCATACTGGACTTCAACTCATCTAATTCCCTTATATAGGGTGAACTCGACCTCCTGTATAGCTTTGCTCAGGGCCGCGGGGCAACAGCCTCTGCCTTGGAGGGTCGAGCCGGAAGAGGCTCAACAACTTCCCCGGCGGCGACCTGGACCGGCTTGCCCGCGAACAGGTCGGCGCTCACGCGCTGGAGGTACTCCGCCAGGGGAGACAGCCCGATCGCGCGGCGGACTCCGTCGACACCGGCCCGGCTCACCAGAGGCAACACGACAGGGCCGCCGACCGCCGCCGGCTCGATCTGCGTGCCGTACTTCTGCTTGCCGCCGAGCGCTACCTGCAAAGTGTCGTGGAAAAGGGAAAACTCTTCGGCGCCTTCCGGCGAGATCTTAAGATCCTTCTCAACGAGCGGCAAAGCGGCCAGGAGCAAGGGGATGTCGAGCCCGAACCGGGCGAGAGCCGCCGCGTCCCCCGCGGCCTTCACCCCAAAGCGCCGGGTATCGATCCAACCGACCTCGGCCGTCAGCTCCCGCAGCCAAGCCAGGTTTTCGGCGTCGACGGCTTGAGCGTCCCGCTTCTCTTCCGGCTCCCGCCGGGCCTTCCGCGCCCGGAGCGCACGGTCGGCGAACTCGGCCTGGATCGCCTGCACGCGTTCGGGCGGCAGCTTCTTCGCCTCGCCGAAGGCGAAGGGCGTCAGGCTCACTTCGACGGGGATCTTCTTCAGACGCAGATACTCGCGCGCCTTGCCCTCGCGCTCGATCCGCAGGACGTCCTGCTGCCGCGCGATCTTCCAGGTTTCGGCGAAGCCCGAGCGCCGCAGCAAGGCTTCATTGCCGGCGAGCTTGACCATCCCGCGGACCGTCAGCCGGCCCTTCTCGAAGCTGATCACTCGGTCCTTGTCGAAGCGGACGAGGCCCTGCCCACCCTTCTCCCGCCAGGCGCCTTCGAGGTCCATCCCCTCCGAGGTCCGGACCGCGGCGTTCGTCACCGGAATCCACTCGGCGGCCTCCAGCCGGTCCCAGGAGAGTTTCCAGATCCCCATGTTGGCCTTGATCCCGGCGATGTAGAGGCCGTCTTTCCCTGAAGCCATTGTGACGTGCCAGAGATCGGGTATCCGCAAAGGCAGGCGGTCCACCTGCAACGCTACGGGGTCGTACCGGTCCAGGGCAACCCCGGCGCCATCCGCGACCAGAACGTAGATTTTGCCGTCGAAACCTCCCGCCAGGCCTCGCGCCACGGACTTTGCCGTGATGACCTGGACCGCAACCTGCTTGCCCAGACTCCTGGAAAGCTCGGCGCCTTCTTCGGCCGCCGCCTTTTCCAACTCCCGGGCATTCGATTGAGCTTCCGGTTGACCGGAGCCGATTACGACCTCCGTCAGGATTCGCCCACCGGGGCTGTACTCCCGGAGGAGAGGGCGGTACTCATAGGCCGCCCACAATCGGCCGTCTGGAGTTCCGAGCAGTCGCGCACTGTACTGCTCCCGCAGCGAAGCGGGCCTCGTCTTGGCCTCCTCTCCGAGATCCTCAACGAAGAACGACTCCCAGGCATCTCCCTCCCAACGCGAGAGCACGGGCGTGTTGGGCGGGGCATCCTTTTTCAAGACCGCATTCGAGGAGAGACTCAGGGCCTTCCCCCCAATCATGGGGTCCCCGTTGAGAAAGCCGGCATCAAAAACCACCGACCTGGGAGCACCCAAAGACTGCTCCTTGCCTCCACGGAAGAGACGGACTTTGTATCCCTGTACGAGCAGCCAATCTCCGTCCGGTGACATCACGCCGCGAATCAACGGGCCTCCGGCTGGACCCGCCAAAGGATCACCAAGGTCTTCGAGCCGTTCAGGCTCGCCCAGAGTCCCATCGGCAGCGAAGGGGAAGACCTCCAAGGTCCCGGCATGAAGCAGGAAGAGCCTGCCTTTGGAGTCGCCCTGCAAGAATTGGCGATCTCCCCAAGCCGTCGCCGTGGTGAGGTGCTCGGGCCGGAGTCCCGGGGGCGAAACGGCATCCAGGTTGTACGTCGCCGCGAGGCTTGCCACCGGCAAGGCAAGGAGCAAGGCAAGGAGCAGGACTCGGGTCATCCTTTGGACCTCAGCACGTCGTGATCACGTAGTCTCTCGGAGGACCAGTATCCGGATAGATCGTGCATCCTATCGTGCATGCACCCGTCGGAGCGCAGAATGAATCCGCTTCCACGGATTCGGGGACCGAAGCCACCGCCGCAAGAACCAGGGATACCACCGCGATACGCTTGATCAGACGCGTCATCGTAAACCCCTCCTTCAGTAAGGGTTGAGCAACCACGGTAGTCTAGATCACGATCCAACCCTCCTGCAACTACTGTGGCTCTATGATTCCGGGCACGGCCCACCCGAGCCACGAAGGCCCGCGTCCGGCGCCGTGCGGAGACGCGACCATGCGCCGCACTTTCGTCGCCGTAGCCCTGACCTCCTCCCTCTTCACCGCCACGCCGAAACCGTCCAACCTGCTCGAACAGATCGGGTCGTTCCTGGGCTCGTTCTGGAGCGCTCCGGCCGACAAGGCAGGCTGCGGATGGGACCCTTCAGGCCGGTGCAACCCCGAACCGCAACCGCAGCCCAAGGAAGGCTGCGGTTGGGACCCCTACGGCCTGCAGAGCCCGGACCCGCAGCCACAGGCTCCCGAAGGCTGCGGGATGGACCCGTGGGGCCGATGCACTCCCGGCCCGCAGCCGTAAATCAGGAGCCGTTGAACCGCAGGCCCTGGTCGTACCGCGCCCGGAAGAGGTAGCGAAGGACGCGGCGGGCCAACGCGGCCGTCGCGGTTTCGCGCTCCGCCGCTTCACGGAAGAGCCGCAAAGCTGCTAGGGCTTCCCGGTGAAACCTCTGCGCCTCAAACACCTTTCCCAACTCTTGGGCCAGCGCTTTCACCTCGTCCGTCCTGCCTTGCTCCAGCAACAGCGCCGCTTCTTCGAGGTAGGCCAGAGCCACGTCCATGGCCATCCCTCTCGCGGCGAACTCCCGCCGGGCCTCCGCGAAGAGCCTCAGGGCCTCCTCCGACAGGCCAAGCCCGGCATCAATGCGACCCTCCAACCAGCCTATGCGGATCAAGTCGATTTCGTCTCCTTGCTCGGAGATGAGGGGTTTCACCTCCCCGACCAGCTCCAGGGCTTCACGGTGACGACCGAGATGACAAAACACGTTCGCGAGGTTGAACCTAAGGACGTTCCACTGGCGCGGCTCGGCCTGACGATCGATCTGGGGCATGGCCTGAAGGAGAGCTTCAACGGCGCGCTGATAGTCGCCCATCACCTCCA
>JBKKAU010000909.1:0-3775 GCA_046714475.1 Thermoanaerobaculia bacterium | reverse complement strand
CGGTGCGCGCCTTCCTGCGCGAGCGGCTGTCCGAGGTCATGGTGGCCGCGTCCTTGGTCGTGCTGGAGGCGCTGCCGCTCACGGCCTCCGGCATGGTGGACCGCCGCGCCCTGCGGGCACGGCTCGCGGCCATGCCGCAGGCCGCTGGAGAATGGGAGCCCCCGCGCACTCTGATCGAGGAGATCCTGGCGGGGACCTTCGCCGAGGTCCTGGGCATGGAGCGGGTCGGCCGGGGCGACGGGTTCTTCGACCTGGGGGGGCACTCGTTGCGCGCCACGCAGGTGATCTCCCGCGTGCGCGAGGCCTGTGGCGTCGACCTCCCCCTGCGCGCCTTGTTCGAGGAGCCGACCGTGGCGGGCTTGGCGGCGCGGGTGGAGGAGAGGCTGTGGAAAGGCGAAACGGCGATGCCTCTCCGCAGTGCGCCCCGGGAGGGAGACCTGACCCTGTCCTTCGCCCAGGAGCGGCTCTGGTTCCTCGACCGCTTCGAGCCGGGGAGCCCGCTCTACAACATCCCCTACGCGCTCCGGCTGGCGGGTCCCCTGCGCCCGGTTGACCTGGCCGCCGCCCTGACCGGAGTGGCGCGGCGTCACGAGACCCTCCGGACGACTTTTGCCGACGGCGACGAGGGCCCTGTGCAGGTCGTCGCGCCGCCCGCTCCGGTCTCTCTGCCGCTGGTGGACCTGTCCGTCCTGCCGGCCCTCTCCCGGGAGGACGAGGCCCTGCGTCTCGTCCGCGCCGAGGCGCGGAGCCCGTTCGACCTCGGACGCGGGCCCGTGCTGCGCGTCACGCTGCTGCGCCTCGGCGACGAGGCGCACCTGCTCGCCCTCACCGTCCACCACATTGCGGCGGACGGCTGGTCGCTGGGTGTGCTGGTGCGGGAGATGGCGGCGCTCTACGCCGGCTCCCCTCTCCCCCCGCTCCCCGTACAGTACGTCGACTACGCGTTCTGGCAGCGGCAGCGGCTGTCCGGCGCGTTGCTGGAGCGGGAGATCGCCTGGTGGCGCGAGCATCTCGCCGCGGCGGCCCCTTCCCTGGACCTCCCCATGGACCGCCCGCGGCCCGCCGTGCGCCGCGCCCGCGGCGCCAGCCTGACCTTCCGCTGGCCCGAGGAGACGGCCCGCGGCGTGGCCGTCCTGGCGCGGCGTGCCTCTGCCACGCCGTTCATGGTCCTGCTCGGTCTCTTCCAGACCCTCCTGGCGCGCCACGCCCGGCAGGAGGACGTGCTGGTGGGCGTGCCCATGGCGGGGCGCGACCGCGCCGAGATCGAGGGGCTCATCGGATTCTTCGTCAACACCCTCGTGCTGCGCACCGATCTGGCCGGCGACCCCCTAGTTCTGGAGCTGATCGCCCGCGTGCGGCGCACCACCCTCGGGACCTGGGAGCACCAGCACCTGCCGTTCGAACGGCTGGTGGAGGAGTTGCGGCTGCAGCGCGATCCCTCCCGCACTTCCCTTGTGCAGGTTGCCTTCGCCTTCCAGAACGTGCCGCGATCGAACGTGGACCCGGGCGGCCTGCGCCTCCTCCCGGTGGAGATCCCGTCGGAGACCGCCAAGTTCGATCTCACCCTGGCCCTGGCTGAACGGAGCGGCGGCATCGCCGGCGCGGCCGAGTACGACGCCGATCTCTTCGATGCCACGACGGTTCGCCGCCTCCTGGGCCATTTCGAGGTCCTTGCCGCCGCGGCCGTGGCCGATCCGGCGCGCCGCCTCTCCGAGCTCCCCTGGCTCGGCGAGGCCGAGCACCACCAAGTGGTTGTGGAGTGGCCGGACGCCCGGCGTCCCTACCCGCGGGAGAGCGGCCTGGCCGAGCTGTTCGACGAGCAGGTGCGGCGCTCGCCCGACGCCGTGGCCGTGGAGCAGGGGGAGCGGCGCCTGACGTACGGCGAGCTCGGCGCCATGGCCCGCCGGCTGACGGTCCGCCTGCAGGCGCTGGGTACGGGCCCCGGCGTCACCGTGGCCCTGTGCGCCGACCGCTCGCCCGAGCTGGTCGCCGCGCTCCTGGCGGTGGTGCAGGCCGGCGGCACCTACGTCCCCCTGGACCCGTCCTATCCGACGGAGCGGCTGGCCTTCCTGCTCGAGGACTCGCGGGCGGCTGTGCTCGTGACCGAAGAGAGGTTCGTAGACCTCCTTCCCACAGCCGTCCGGTCGGTCCTCGTCCTCGACCGTGGGGCGTTCGCGGAGACCGGCCTGCCCCGGACGGCGGCGGCCGGGGCACCGGCCGGGCCGGACCACCTGGCCTATGTTATCTACACCTCGGGCTCGACAGGGCGCCCGAAAGGGGTGGCCGTCCCGCACCGGGCCATCGTCCGTCTGGTGCGCGGCACCGACTATCTATCGCTGGGGCCGGACGACAGGGTGGCCCAGATGTCTAACACGTCGTTCGACGCGGCCACCTTCGAGATCTGGGGAGCGCTGCTCAACGGCGGCTGTCTGGTGGTCGTCTCCAGGGAGGTGGCGCTGGCGCCGCTCGAGCTGGCGAGCTTCCTGCGCCGCGAGAGGATCACCGCGTTGTTCGTCACCACAGCCCTGTTCCACCAGATCGCTCAGGAGGAGCCGGCGGCGTTCGCGCCGGTGCGGCACGTCCTGTTTGGCGGCGAGGCCGTGGACCCGCGGCGTCCCCGCGAGGTGCTGGCGGCAGGAGGACCGGAGCGCCTGCTGCACGTCTACGGACCGACCGAGAGCACTACGTTCGCCACCTGGGAGCGGGTGACTGCGGTCCCGGAGGGGGCCCGGACGGTGCCTATCGGCCGCACCCTGGCCAACACCCGGCTCCTTCTGCTCGACGGCGGGCTGCGTCCTGTCCCTGCCGGAGCTCCGGGCGAGCTCTGCCTGGGAGGGGACGGGTTGGCCCAAGGCTACCTGGGACAGCCGGCGCTGACCGCCGAGCGGTTCGTTCCTGATCCCTGCGAAGGAGCGGGGGAGCGGTTGTACCGCACCGGCGACCTGGCCCGCCGGCTGCCGGACGGCCGGGTGGAGTTCCTGGGGCGGCTCGATGACCAGGTGAAGGTGAGGGGATTCCGCATCGAGCTTGGGGAGATCGAAGCCGCGCTGACCGGGACTCCCGGGGTGCTCCAGGCCGTCGTTCTGCCGCGGGAGGAGGATGGGAGCCGTGGTCTGGTGGCCTGGGTGGTCTCCGATCCCGGAGAGAAGGTCACGCCGGCCGGCCTGCAGGAGTCTCTGCGCAGGCGGCTGCCGGAGTTCATGATCCCGGCGGCCATCGCCGTGGTCCCGGAGCTCCCGCTCACCCCCAACGGCAAGGTGGACCGGCGGGAGCTCGCCCGGCGCCAGATCGAGCCCGTGCGGTCGGGCGCGCCGCTCGCCGCTCCGCGTACGCCGCTGGAGGAGCTGCTCGCCGGGTTCTGGGCCGAGCTCTTGGGGCTCGACCGCGTGGGGATCGACGACGACTTCTTCGCCCTCGGCGGGCATTCGCTCCTGGCCACCCGGCTCGTCTCCCGGGTGCGACGGGCCCTTGAGGTGGAGCTGCCGCTGCGCGAGCTGTTCGAGGCTCCCACGGTGGGCGCCCTGGCCGTCCGCATCGAGGCCCTGCGTTCCGCCGGCCAGCCGCTGCCGCCGCCGCTCCGGCCGGTGCCGCGGGACGGCTCGCTCCCCTTGTCGTTCAGCCAGGAGCGCCTCTGGTTCCTCGACCGCCTCGAGCCGGGAACCACGACCCTCAACATCCCGTCCCCCGTGCGTCTGCGCGGGCCGCTCCGGCCGGAGGCCCTGGCCGCGGCCCTGGCCGGGACGGTGCGGCGCCACGAGTCGCTGCGCACGGTCTT
>JBKKAU010000908.1:0-1767 GCA_046714475.1 Thermoanaerobaculia bacterium | reverse complement strand
TGTATACTATGGCGTGGGGGGCCGACGCCCGTATCCTCGCGGGGGGGGTGGCCGTGGGCGCGGACGCCATGGTCAACGTCACCCTCCAGGAGCCGCTGCGCCAGGAGGAGCTGGACAGCCTGCGCGAACGCATCGGCCGGCGTCTGGAGGTGCCGGCCGGCCTCTCCCTCGACCTGCGGGTGAGCGGGCACGTGGGGAGCGTCGCGGCCGACCTGGAGCGGCTCGTCTGGCTGCCGCTGTCGGTGCGCAACGCGCGCGGCGTGCTGGTGCTCCTGCCGCGCGACCCGCAGCAGTTCGACGCCGCCTCGGCGCCGCTGGTCGAGGAGCTCGCCGGCCACCTCGCGCTGGTGCTCGACAACGCGCGGCTGGCCCAGCGGCTGCACGAGATGTCGGTCCTGGACGGCCTCACCGGCCAGCTCAACCAGCGCGCCATCCACGACCGCCTGACGCAGGAGCTGGAGCGCGCGATGCGCTACCGGCAGCCGCTGGCGGTGATCCTCTGCGACCTCGACCACTTCAAACAGGTCAACGACACCCACGGCCACCTGGCGGGCGACACCGTGCTGCGCCAGGGCGCGGGGGTGCTGCGGCGCGGCCTGCGCTCGGTCGACCTGCTCGGCCGCTACGGCGGAGAAGAGTTCCTGGCGGTGCTGCCGCAGGTCGACATCGACGCCGGACGGCTGGCGGCGGAGCGGCTGCGGCGGAGCCTGGAGGGCTATCCGGTGAAGCTGCCCTCGGGAGAGCGGATGCGGATCACCGCCTCGTTCGGCGTCGCCTCGCGCGAAGAGCTGGGCGCCGACGCGACCGGCGACCTCATGGTGTCGCTGGCCGACCGCCGCCTCTACCAGGCCAAGGCGGCCGGCCGCAACCGGGTCCGCCCATGAGCGATCCCCCGCCCCCCGTCTCGCCGCCGGTCCAGCGCTTCATCGAGCTGATCCGCGAAGTGACGGGCAACGTCGTGCCCGACGCCCGGCGCCGGTTCCTGGAAGAGGTGGTCGAAAGGCGGGCGCAGGCGACGGGGTTCACCCATCTCGACGACTACGTGAGCGCCCTGGCCGCCGGCCGCCTCTCCCACGAGTGGGACCAGGTCATCCCGCTGATCACCATCAAGGAGTCGTTCTTCTTCCGCGCGCCGCAGCAGTTCGAGGCCATCCGCGCCCAGGTCATGCCGCTTCTCCAGGCAAGGGCCGGCGGCCGGCGGCTGCGCTTCTGGTCGGCGGCCTGCGCCCGCGGCGAGGAGGCGGGGACGCTCGCCCTGATGCTCGCCGAGGAGCCGTCGCTCCTCGGGTGGGACTGGACGATCCTCGCCACCGACGTCGACGAGGAGGCGCTCGCCGGCGCCCGGCTCGGCCTCTACGGCGAGCGCGCCGTGGCCCACGTGCCGCCCGCCCTGCGCGACCGCTGGTTCCACCGCCGCGGCAAGCTGTTCGAGCTGGACCTGGAGCTGCGCTCCCGCATCGTCTACCAGCCGTTGAACCTGACCCGGACGCCGTTCCGGCTGCCTTTCGCCGAGCTCGACCTGATCCTGCTGCGCAACGTGCTCATCTACTTCAAGCGCCCGTTGCAGCGCCAGGTGGTCTCCGAGATTACCCGCTGGCTGGCGCCGTCGGGCTTCCTCTTCCTGGGCGGCTCCGAGACCTTCTGGCAGAACCAGGAGGAGCTGGAGCCGGTCGACCTGGGAGTCTGTTTCGCCCTGCGCCACCGCGGCGCGGCGCCGCCGCTGCGGCGCACGGCGCCGGTCGAGGAGCTCGCCGCGCCGCCCCCGCC
>JBKKAU010000907.1:0-9520 GCA_046714475.1 Thermoanaerobaculia bacterium | reverse complement strand
CCGAGCTCGGCCCCCTCGCCTTCGGCGGCAAGGAGGAGCCGGTCTTCATCGGCCGCGAGTTCTCGCAACGCGCCGATTACAGCGAGGACACCGCGCTGCGCATCGACCACGAGGTGTCGCGGATCGTGCAGACCGCTTACCAGCAGGCGACCCGCGTCCTGACCGAGAACCGCAAGGTCCTCGACCGGGTGGCGCACGAGTTGCTCGAGCACGAATCGTTGGACGGCGAGGAGGTCTACGACACGATCCGCGAGATGACCGGGCACGAGCCGGCTCCGCCCCGTCCCGTGCCGCCTGGCGAAGGCCTCGTGGTCGGCGGGCACGAGGTCCCCGAGCAGGTCCTCACGCCGCGCATCGTGCCGGCGCCGTCCCCCGCCACCAGCGAGGCCACCGTCCTGACCGTCCTGACCGTCCTGGAGGACGAGGCCGGCGACGAGGCCGGCAAGGAGACCGCCGGCGCCCGGCGCCGCTCATCCCGGCCGGTGCCGAAGCCCGAGCAGTCGAGCTGAGGCCCCCTTGCTCCCTTCACGAAAAAAGCCCGGCGCCGTCCGGGCTTTTCCTTTGGATGGCATCCTTCCCGCACGATAGACTTAAGCGGGGCATCGCCCCGTCGCTCATGGAGATCGCGCACCCAGCCCAGACCCGCCGCTCCTGGTCCTTCCAGCTCTCCCGGGGACGCTCGCTCCTCCTGGGAGAGAGGCCGCGGGTCATGGGCGTCCTCAACCTCACGCCCGACTCCTTCAGCGATGGCGGCCTCTGGCTCGAACCCGAACGGGCGGTCGAGCGCGCCCTCTCCCTGCTGGACCAGGGCGCCGACCTGCTGGACCTCGGGGCCGAGTCGACGCGGCCGGGCGGCGGCGTCTACGGCGGCGGGGCTCACACCGTGCCGGCCGAGGAGGAGGCCGGCCGCCTCCTGCCCGTGCTGGAGGCGCTGCGCCGCGCCACCGACGCCCCCCTCTCGGTCGATACCCGCAAGGGGGCCGTGGCCCGGCAGGCGCTCGCGGCCGGCGCCGATCTGATCAACGACGTGAGCGCGCTCGCCGACCCCGAGCTGGGCGATGCGGTGGCGCGGGCGGGCTGCCCCCTGGTGCTGATGCACAGCCGCGGCGAGTTGGAGACCATGCAGAAGGCCATCCACTTCCGGGACGTCGTGGCCGAGGTGCGCGCCGAGCTGGCGCTCGCGATGGACCGCGCCGCCACGGCCGGGATCGCCGCCGAGCGGCTGATCCTCGACCCGGGGATCGGCTTCGGCAAGACGGTGGAGAACAACCTGGAGCTGATCGGCCGCCTCGACGAGCTGGCCGTCCTGGGACGGCCGCTGCTGCTGGGCGCCAGCCGCAAGAGCTTCATCGCGCGCACGCTTGAAGCCGCGGGGCGGCAGGCGGCGGACCCCGGGGAGCGGCTGGGCGGCAGCCTGGCGGCGGTGGCCTGGGCCGCCGCCCTGTCCGCCGCCGTCGTGCGGGTCCACGACGTCGCCGAGACGGCGCAGCTCCTGACGGTCTGGCAGGCGGTCGCGGAGCGGAGGGCGGGGGCATGACCGTCGAGCGTTTCCTGGAGCTGTTGACCTGGCGCGACGCCATCGACATCCTGGCGGTCGCCTTCATCATCTACAATCTGCTGCTGCTGATCCGCGGCACCCGGGCCGTGCAGATGCTGCTCGGGCTGGTCTTCGTCGGCGTGGTCTACTACCTCGCCCAGATCGCGGAGCTGCCGACGCTCCAGACGATCCTCGAGAACCTCCTGATCGTCCTGCCCTTCGCGATCATCGTCCTGTTCCAGCAGGAGATCCGCCGGGCGCTCGCGAACTTCGGCCGCAACCCCCTCTGGGGCCTCACCAAACAGCAGCAGGTCGTGTCCGCCTTCGGCGACATCGTCCTCGCCGTGACCACGCTCTCCTCCCGGCGGATCGGAGCGCTGATCGTCATCGAGCGCCTCCAGGGGCTGCGCAACTACGTCGAGAACGGCATCGCGCTCGACGCGGCGATCTCCTACGACCTGCTGATCAACATCTTCACCCCCGACACGCCGCTCCACGACGGCGCGGTCATCGTGCAGGACGACCGCATCGCCGCCGCCGCCTGTTTCCTGCCGCTCACCCCGAACCCGGAGCTGTCCAAGGAGTTCGGCACCCGCCACCGGGCGGCCCTCGGCATCACCGAGGAGACCGACGCCGTGGCCGTGATCGTCTCCGAGGAGAGCGGCACCATCTCCGTGGCGTTTGACGGCGCCCTGATCCGCGACCTCGACGGCAAGAGCCTGCGCAACACCCTCTACAAGTACCTGGTGACCGACCTCTATACCGAGGGAAGGGCGGTATGAACGAGCAGATCCGCACCTGGGGGATCCGCCTTCTCGCCGTGGGGATCGCCATCGGCCTCTGGCTGAACGCTTCGCTGGAGGACCGCCTGGAGCTGACGGAGCGGCTGGTCGAGGCGAGCGTCAGCTACAACCGGCCGCGCGGCGTCATCATCATGAACCAGATCTCGACCGTGAACATCCGCCTGCTCGGCAACAAGCGGACGATCCGCCAGCTCAATCCCTTCAATGTGGATGTCCAGGTCGAGCTGACGCAGCGTGAGCCCGGGGTCTACACCATCAACCTCGGCGACGAGCACGTCCTCCGCCCCGAAGGCCTGGAGGTCGTCTCGATCGAGCCCAACATCGTCCGGGTGGAGCTCGAACGGGAGATCACGCAGCGGCTGCCGGTCGTCCCCAAGCTGGTCGGCCGACCGGACTCCCCCATGGCCGAGCCCGAGGTCTTCCCGAGCCAGGTGCTGGTCGCCGGCCCGGAGCCGCTGGTGACCCGGCTCGACTCCCTCACCACCCGGCCGATCGACCTCGCGGGGCAGTCCCTGCCTTTCGAGGTCACGGTGCCGGTGGACCCGCCGGATCCGCTGATCCAGGTGGTGCAGCCCTCCCAGGTCACGGTGCGGATCCCGCCGCTGCCGCCGCCGGAGGACCCAGAAGCCCAGAACGGCGCCGATCCGGCGCGAGAACGAGAAGAGGAGCCCTCTTGACATCGATCGCTTCCGAACCGAGACCCCGCCTCTTCGGCACCGACGGCGTCCGCGGCCGCTTCGGCGAGTTCCCGCTGGACCGCGCGACCGTGACGGCGCTGGCGGCGCGTCTGGCGGACACCCTGCGGGGCAACCCGGTCGTCGTCCTGGGTGGCGACACCCGCGCGAGCACGCCCGAGATCTGCCGCTGGATCGCCGAGGGCCTTCTCGCCGGCGGGGTCGCCGTGCGCTACGCCGGGGTCATCCCGACGCCCGGCATCGCCTTCCTCACCCGCCTGCTCGGCGCCGGCGCCGGCGTGGTCGTCTCGGCGAGCCACAACCCCTATCCGGACAACGGCATCAAGCTGCTCGATCCGCAGGGTTTCAAGTGGAGCGACGAAGAGGAGGAGGCGCTGGAGCGGCGGCTGGCGGAGGACACCGGGCCCGCACCGAAAGTGCCGGAGCTCTCCCCGGACCACCTCCAAGCCGACGAGTCGCTGCGGGAGGACTACCTGCGCCACCTCGCGGCGACCGTGGAGACCGTCCCGGGGGAGCGCCCGCTGGACGGCCTCAAAGTCGTGCTCGACGCGGGCAACGGGGCCGCCTCCTCCTACGCAGGCGAGGTCTTCGGGCGGCTCGGCGCGCGCGCCACCCTGCTCCACGCCGAGCCGGACGGCCGCAACGTCAACGAGGGCTGCGGCTCGACCGCCCCGGAGGAGATGGCCACCCGCGTCGCCTCCGAAGGAGCCGACCTCGGGGCCGCCTTCGACGGCGACGCCGACCGCTGCATCCTGGCCGACGAGCGCGGCGAGGTGCGCGACGGCGACGCCATCCTCTATCTCTGGGCGACCTGCCTGCGGCGCTCGGGCCGGCTCGATCCGCCGAAGATCGTCGCCACCTCGATGAGCAACCTGGGGCTGGAGCGGGCGCTCGACCGCGAGGGGATCGGCCTGGTGCGCTGCAACGTCGGCGACCGCTACGTGGTCGAGGCGATGCGCCGGGACGGCATCCTCCTGGGCGGCGAGCAGTCCGGCCACATCGTGCAGATGGAGCTGGCGAGCACCGGCGACGGGCTCCTGACCGCCCTCCAGATCGCCGTGCTGGCGCACCGGAACGGCCGCCCCCTGTCGGAGCAGCTGGCCGGCTTCCGGCGCTACCCGCAGGTCCTGGTCAACGTCCGCGTCGCCCGCAAGGCCGACTTCTCCACCCTGCCCAAGGTGGCCGCCGCGCAACGCGCCGTCGAGGAGAAGCTGGGCGCCGACGGCCGGCTCGTCCTGCGCTACAGCGGCACCGAGCCGCTCGCCCGCGTCATGATCGAGGGGCCTGACCAGGAGACGGTCGAGGCGCTGGCCGGGGAGCTGGCGGAGGCGATCCGGCAGGAGCTGGGGTAAACCCGATCCCCCACGCCCGCGCGCCGTCCAGCCTGAATCCTGTCACCGCCCCTTCCGGGGTGCGCTGGAACCAGACCGCGCCGAGGCCTTCTCCCTTGAAGCCGCCGCGGTCCACCGGCTCCAGCAGCGTGTCGCGCAACCCCGGGCGGAGGAGGGCCAGCCGCTTATCGCGGACCATGACCGTCCACTCCACCCCGAGCTCCTCGCTGGCGTACCGCCCGGCGTAGGCCGCCAGGTCGGCCGGCGAGGGCGAGACGGGAGGGACCGCCTCGTAGACGGCGGGCTTTTCGCCGCCGACCCGCTCCTCCATCCGCCCCGGCGCCGGAAAGGAGACCAGGACGTCGGTAACGCCGCTGGACAACCGGAAGCGGCCACCCCCGAGCGGCGTCAGCTCGCCGCTCCGTCCGAAGCCGCGCTCCAGACGGAGCTTTCCCTCCTCCAGAACGACCCGGCGGAAGGTGCTGGTCGGGCGCTCCAGATAGACCCCGGCGTAGCGCGCGAGCTGCTCCCGGGGAGGCGGAGCGGCTGCCGGCGCCTCTCGCCGCGCCATCTCTTTCCCCAGGTAGACCTCGGCGATCCGCCGCGACAGCCGGGCCGCGTCCAGGTCGCTGGAGTTGCAGAGGCAGACCACCGCCAGCCGCTCTCTGGGGAAAAACAGGAGGTCGGCGGCGTAGCCGAGGAAGTTGCCGCCGTGGCCGACCGTATCCAAGCCCCGGTAGGGGCGGATGAACAGGCCGTAGGCGTAGTCGGTCTGGGGGCCGCGCTCCGCGAACCGCCCGCCCAGGCTGCCGCGCGCCGCCCAGCGGGCGAGGTCCTCGGCGGTGCTCTGGAGTCCCCCGTCGCCGACCAGGTCGAAGGCGGCGCGGACAGGCCGCATCCCCCTGAGGGCCGGCATGTACCCTTCGGCCCGCTCCGGCGGAGCGCCACCGAAAGCGGTCCCCGCCATGTCGAGAGGCGTGAAGATTTCGTCCCGGGCGAGGTCCGCGAAGGGCTTCCCGCCTGCCCGCTCGGCGACGAGCCCCAGGAGGAGGTAGCCGGAGTTGCTGTAGAGGAACCGTTCGCCGGGCCTGAAGTTCAGCCCCCGCTGGCGCGCGAGGATCGCGATGGCCTCCTCGGGCGAGGTCTCGGCGGTGAAGTCCCGGCCGGCGAGCTCCCAGAGGTTCAGGTAGTCGCGCAGACCGCTCGTGTGGTGGACCAGGTGCCGCAGGGTGACCGGCTGGAGGTACGCCGGCAGCACCGGGAGGTGCTTGCGGACCGGGTCGTCGAGCGACAGCTTGCCGCGCTCGGCGAGCCGGACCAGGACGGCGGCGGTGAACTGCTTGGCGATCGAGCCGACGTCGAACGGCGTCCGCGGGGTGATGGGGGTACCGCGTCCGACGTCCGCCAGCCCGTAACCCCGGGAGTGGACGGCTTTTCCCTGGCGCAGGACCGTGACCGCGCAGCCCGGCCCGCCCGGCGCCACGGACTCCGCCATCAGGGCGTCGATCCGGGCATCGCGCGGCGCTGTCTGCCGGGGCTGCCGGGCCGGCTCCCCGAAGCAGGCCGAGCCGGCGAAGGCGAACAGGAGGATCGGCGCGGCGGCGGCGCGCCGCCCGAGCCAGAGGGTCAAGCCTCTCCGGCCGCGCCCGCCGCGCCCTCTGTGATCGCCGCCAGCATCTCCCGGACCGCGGCGTCCATCCCGATCAGGACGGCGCGGGCCATGATCGAGTGGCCGATGTTCAGCTCCTCCATCCCGGGGATGGCGGCGACCGGGCCGACGTTGGCGGTATTGAGGCCGTGCCCGGCGTAGACCTTGAGCCCGTGGGAGCGGCCCAGCTCGGCCACCTCGGCGATCTGGGTGACTTGAGCCATCGCGGGTCCGGCCGAGGCCGGGTCCGCCGCGGCGGCTCGGGTGTACGTGTCGGTGTTGATCTCGAACCCCTGGACGCCGCGCGGCGCGAACCCGGCGAGCGTCTCGATCTGCCCCGGGTCCGGGTCGAGGAACAGCGACACCGCGATGCCGGCCTCGGCCAGACGCTCGACGGTTTCGCCGATGCGGCGGCCATAGAAGAGGAGGTTGAGCCCCCCTTCGGTGGTGACCTCCTCGGGCCGCTCCGGCACCAGGGTCACCTGGTTCGGCTTGACCCTGAGGGCGAGCCGCACCATCTCCTCGGCGATCGACATCTCCAGGTTGAGCTTGCCGCGCACCGTGCCGCGCAGCCGCTCGACGTCGGAGTCCTGGATGTGCCGGCGGTCCATGCGCAGGTGCACGGTGATGCCGGCGGCTCCGGCCTCCTCGGCGATTCTGGCCGCCTCGGCGGGGTCCGGATGGAAAGTCCGCCGCGCCTGCCGCAGCGTCGCCACATGATCGACATTGACGGAGAGCCGCACCTGCCGTGGCCCGGTGGTCCCTCCGCTCTTTCTGCTGCCTCGTCCTTTGACTGCCATCAGCGCTCGATCTCCAGATCGGGGCGCGTCGACTCTTCCGGCTCGCGGGAGATCAACACGGTCCCCGAGATCGGGAAGAGCGTCCGGTGGACCCTCTCCCCGAAAGTGCAGTTCACCTCGTAGTAGCCTTCGCCGACCTGGAGCAGGGTCCCCCTACCGCCCTTGAGCCCCAGGGTCTCGTTGTGGATCAGAACCTCGGCCGGTAGCTCCATCCTCTCTCCTAGTCCTGGATGAATCCGTCGTCCTTGTACTCCTTGAGCTTGCGCTGCAGCGTCCGCAGCCCGATACCCAGGAGGTCCGCGGCCTTGGCGCGGTGTCCGGCGGTGCGCTCCAGCGTCTCGAGGATCGCCTGGCGCTCGATGTCCGCCATGGTGCGCGGCTCGCCGGCGGCCGCCTGGACCGGCACCCCCACCGCGGACAGCGCCGTCGACTCCCGCACCTCGACCGTCAGGTCCGCGACGCCGATCTCCTCTCCCTGATGGAAGATCACCACCGACTCCATGACGTTGCGGAGCTGGCGGACGTTCCCCGGCCAGGGATAGCGGGCGAGCAGCTCCAGCGCCTCCGCGCCCAGACGCTTCGGCGGCTTGCCGTGCTCCTGGCAGAAGATGCCCAGGAAGTGCTCGGCCAGCACCGGGATGTCGGACGGCCGCTCGCGCAACGACGGAATGCGCAGCGTCACCACCTTCAACCGGTAATAGAGGTCCTCGCGGAAACGCCCGGCCGTGACCTCCCTCTCCAGGTCGCGGTTGGTCGCCGCGATCAGCCGGAAGTCGACGTCGATCAGGTCGCTGCCGCCGACCCGCATGACCTGCCGCTCCTCGAGCACGCGCAGCAGCTTGACCTGCAGCTCCGGGTAGAGCTCGCTGATCTCGTCGAGAAACAGGGTGCCGCGGTGGGCGAGCTCGAACTTGCCGATCTTGCGCGTCACGGCGCCGGTGAAGGCGCCGCGCTCGTGGCCGAACAGCTCGCTCTCCAGGATGTCGCTCGGGATGGCGCCGCAGTTGATGGCGAGAAAGCGCTCGTTGCGGCGCGGGCTGGCGCGGTGGAGCGCGTTGGCCACCAGCTCCTTGCCGGTGCCGCTCTCGCCGGTGACCAGCACGGTCGAACGCGTGGGCGCCACCAGCCGCATCTGCTCGAACAGGCGCTCCATCGCCGCCGCGCGGCCGATGATGCTCTCGAAGCCGTACCGCTTGTCGAGCATCTCGCGCAGGCTGGAGACCTCCTCCTTGAGCTGCTGCTTCTCGAGCAGGTTGGTCACCCGCTGGCGCAGCTCGTAGAGGTCCACCGGCTTGGTCAGGTAGTCGTCGGCGCCGACCCGCATCGCCTGCACCGCGGACTCGATCGAGCCGTAGGCGGTGACCAGGATCACGCCGAGGTCGTACTTGCGCTCCCGCACCTCGTGGAGAAAACCCAGGCCGTCCATGCCGGGCATCCGCAGGTCGCAGACGGCGAGCCTGGCCCCGTCGGCCCCGTCAGCCTCATCGAGGAACTCGAGGGCCTTGCGGGCGTCGTCGAACGTCCGTACGGCGAGCCCCGTCTTCTCGATGGCGATCGCCATGGATTCGCGGGAGCCTGTTTCGTCGTCGATGACTAATACCAAGGGGCGGTCCTGCATGGGACGGTCATTTTGGCACAAATCCACGGAGAGCGGGTCGATCGGTTCCTAAACCAGAAACGGCTCCGGCAGACCTTAAGATAAGAAACTGCCTCGCTCTCTCGTTGTATAGTCCGCGGAATGCCCGAGAGACAGGGGAAGAGTCAGGGCGCGGCCGGCGCCCCGGTGCCGGAGTTCGTGGCCGAGGAACAGGAGTTCTCCTGCGGCTACGCGCCCCGCTCCATGGAGTACTCCCTCCGCAGCGACGCGTTGTTCGTCGGCTGCAAGGACGGAACGATCACCATCGTCGAGAGTCTCGCCGGCCGGACCCTCCAGGACGGGAGCCTCGAGCGGACGCTACGCTGCTCGCGGACGTCTGGCCAGGACCCGCTCCGGGGCGGCCGCGGGCTCGCCGTCCGGAAGGTCTGCGAATGGTCCGCGGACTGGCTGCTCGTGGCCCGGGATGACGGCAGGATCGACCTTCTGAACTGGCGGCAAGCCCGGGAGGAGCGCTGCGAGAAGCCTCCTCTGGTCTGCCTCTGGCCAGGAACCGGCGACGGGACCGCCTACGAAACGAACCCCGTCACCTATATGGACTGGCTCGACCGGTCCCGGCTCCTGGTCTCGTTCCGTAACACCGGGACGCGGATCGTCGAGTGCCGGGAGGCCGCGCCGGGCGCCTCGATCGCGGATGCGGCCCGCGAGTCTTTCGCGGCGGCTCTTCCCACGGTCGAGGACGTTCTGGGACTCTGCTGCTCGGTTCCCATCGAGCCAGGGCGGCGCTGGCTCTGGCTCTCGGAGAACGGGACGGTCCGGGTAGCCTACGCCACCCCTCAGGGGATCAGTCTGGAGCCTCCGATCCGGGTGTGGCCCGCGGGCGAGATGCCTGGCTTCATCAGCGACTTCGCCGTGATCAAGCCGCCTGACGACGGTACCGGGCGGGAAGGCCAGGACGACTTCGACTATCGGGACCAGGAGAGCCTGGGGGCCTACGTCTCCACCGACAACGGCGTCTACCTGCTGGATTGGGACGACGCGATGCAGCCGCGGGCCCAGAGGATCTCGCTGCCGGGCGTCGGCCGGATGTGCATGGCCATCACGTATTACGC
>JBKKAU010000906.1:0-2179 GCA_046714475.1 Thermoanaerobaculia bacterium | reverse complement strand
ACCTGGCCGAAGCCGCCGGTCGCCGAGGCGTTGGCACCGAACAGCACCAGGAAGTCGAGGTCGCCCCCCGTCGCAGCCGCCGCGGCGAGCGCCGGCGCCCCCTTGACCTTGGGCGCGAGGACGGAGTCGGCCATGGCGCGGGTCTTCCACTGCGCGAGGCCGGCGCCGGGCAGGCCGGCAGCGTGGACCACGCCGTGGAGCGCGCCGAAGCGCTCGCGGACGCGCGCCATCGCCTTCTCCGGCTGGGTGACGCCGGCCGGCAGCACCAGCAGCTCGCACCCCTCGGCCTCCAGGGCCAGCAGGCGGCGGATCAGGCGCGCCGTGTCGTCGCTCTCGTCGTGGCCGGCCAGCCACTCGGACCACCGGGCGCGCGCCGGCGCGTCGGACGGCACGAGGAGCGCCAGCCGCGCCCGGACGGCGCGGAACAGGTGCTCGGCCAGCGCGGCCTGCCCCTCGTCCAGCTCGCCCGCCAGCAGGTAGGCGCCCTCCGGGCGCAGCCGGGACGGAGCTTGTGGAAGCTGGACCGGACGGAAACGCTGCACCCAACGGTGCCGGCCGCGCAGGGCGACCGCCGTCTCGCCGTCCGGAGCCTGGAGCTCCGCAGCCAGACGGGCCGCGAGGTCTTCCCCTGGCAGGACGTCGACGGCCGAGCAGGTCAGGTGCGGGATCTCCTGCGGCAGGACCCGGCAGGGGCCGAGGACGGTCGCGACCTCGGGCCGCAGCGCCTCGTCGCCGGTGACCTCGTGCAGGCCGCTGGTCACCACGGCGAGGTGGACCGGCCGCGGCTCTTGCTCGCCAAGTGCCTGGGCGATCCAGAGCAGGCTGTAGAAGCCGAGGTCCTGCGCCTCGTCCCCGGAGACGCCGCCCAGGGTCCAGAGGTGCGCGATGCCGGAGGGGAGGGTCCCTTCGTCCTTCAGACGCCGGAAGAGCGCCTTGTAGCCGTCGGGCCGGCGTGGGTCGAAATCGCCCGGCAGCACCCGGGTCACCCGGCCGCCGTCCGCTTCGTCGGCTTCGAGACGGGCGGCGAGCGCCGCGCCGAGCGGCTCGCCGTCGCGGACGAAGAGCAGCCAGCTCCCGCCCTCCGCCATCCTCCGGGGGGCCTCGGCCCGCTCGGGCGAGCGCTCCCAGACCGGAACGTAGAACCAGTCGTCGAGCTCCCGGCGCTCGGCCTTGGATGCCGGAGCTTCAACATCTCTCCCCGGCTCGACGAAAAACCGCCGGCGCTCGAAGGGATAGGTGGGCAGCGACACCCGGCGCCTCTCTTCATGGCGGACCAGCCCCTGCCAGTCGGGGGCGACGCCGGCCAGCCAGACCCGGCCCAGCGACTCCAGCAGGAAGGCCTGCTCCGAGACGCCGTCGCGGCGGTCGGGGAGCGACGCCACCACCGTCTGTCCCGCCGGGCGGGACGGGTGCTGGCGGGCGAGCGTCCCCAGCGACTGGCCCGGGCCGACCTCGACCAGCACCTGGCCGGCCCCGGCCATCAGCGTCTCCAGCCCCTGGGCGAAGCGCACCGGCCGGCAGAGGTGGCGCGCCCAGTACCCCGGGTCGGTCGCCTCCTCGGCCGTGATCCAGGCGCCGGTGACGTTGGAGACGAACGGCACCTGGGGCGGCGCCAGCCGGACCTCGGCGGCGAGACGGGTGAACTCGGGCACGATCGGCTCCATCAGCCGGGTATGAAAGGCGTGCGCGGTCTGCAGCCGCCGGCAGGCGACGCCGCGGCCGGCGAGCCGTTCCGCGAAGGCCGCCACCGCTCCGTCCGTCCCACCGACCACTGTCAGCGCGGGGCCATTGTCGGCGGCAAGCGACAGCCCGGGATCGGCGGCGAGCGACAGCTCGGTCTCGGCGGCGACCAGCGGCTCGACCTCCGCCAGCGGCAGCGGCACGGCGAGCATGGCGCCGGCCGGCAGGGCGTCGATCAGCCGCGCCCGCGCCGCCACGAAGGCCAGCCCCTCCTCCAGCGAGAAGACGCCGGCGAGGCAGGCGGCCACGTACTCGCCCAGACTGTGCCCGATCATCGCCCGCGGGGTGATCCCCCACGACATCCAGAGGCGCGCCAGGGCGTATTCGATGACGAAGAGCGCCGGCTGCGTGAGGAAGGTCTCCTCCAGCCGCGACTCCTCCTCGGGCGCCAGCAGCTCGCGCCGCAGGTCGGTCCCGAGCAGCGGATCGAGCACCGCGC
>JBKKAU010000905.1:0-2897 GCA_046714475.1 Thermoanaerobaculia bacterium | reverse complement strand
ATCTCCTGACTTGGCCGGTGCGGCGTTTGGGGCGCCCACCGCGAGCCGAGACGCGGAGCGTCGCCAGCCCGCCGGGTCGCCTGACGCGACCCCCTCTCGCCGCGCGGCACCGTCCGCGGCGGGCTAGTGGGCTACGCCGGCCGGAGGATCGTGCCCCCTCCGGTCGGCGGCAACTGCGGGCACGGGCACGAGGCCCGAGCGAATGACGACCGCCGAGCGAACCATCGCCTACCGGATCACCTACAACGTCCTGGCCGACTCGCGCCTCGACGCGATCCTCAAGGCCGGCGCGAAGCTGCGGACGGGCGTGCGCGTCGTGGAGCTCGTCGAGTGCGAGCAAGGCGTGCCTGGCTGGTGGGACGTGGTGCTGCTCGTCGAGGAGACACTGTGAGCAGCGCGCAGCGGTGGGACGCCTATATCGAGGGCGAGCCGAAGCCCGTCGCCATTCGCCAGCGGACGCCCGAGTGGACGGAGGCCCGCCGCGCGGCCGTGACGAGCACCGATATCGCCGTGATCCTGGGCCTGTCGCCGTGGAAGTCCGAAGGCGCGCTGGCACGCGAGAAGCTCGGCACGCCTGACGTCGAGACGATCGACGCCAAGCGCGAGCGCGTCATGCGCCTCGGCCTCGCGCTCGAGTCCGTCGTCCGCGACGAGGACGAGCGCGAGCACGGGATCAAGCTGCGCCGCGTCAACCGGCTCCTGACGCACCCGAAGCTGTCGTGGGCCATGACGTCGCTCGACTTCGAGCGCGTCGGCGAGCGGACGATCGTCGAGGCCAAGACGAGCCGCTCGGGCAAGTGGGACGACGGACTGCCGCAGGACGTCGAGGCCCAGGTTCGTTGGCAGATGAGCGTGGCGAGCTATCCACGCGCGCACGTCGCGCTGCTCCGCTCGGGCTCGGACCTCATGTGCTTCGACGTCGAGCACGACCCGGACACGTTCGACGCGCTGGTGGTGATTGCCGAGGACTTCCGCCGCCGCCTGGCGGACGGTGGGCCCTTTGCCGAGAACGCCGAGTCAATCAAGGCCCGCTACCCCGTCGACAACGGGACGGTGCTTCCGGCGACGCCGGATCTCGTGGAGCTCGTCGAGCTCTACCGCTCGGCCAAGGCGACCAAACAGGCCGCCGAGGACGCCGAGAAGACGGCAGGCAACGCCCTGCGCGCAATCCTGCGCGACGCCTCGGGCGTCGAGGGCCTCGTCACCTATCGCAAGTCCGCCGATTCAACCCGGACCAACTGGCCCGCTGTTGCCTCGGCCTACCGCCAGCTCATAACCGGCCACGCCGAAGACGAACTGGACGCGCTCGTTTCCATCCATTCCGAGACCGCGCAAGGCCCACGGGTACTGCGCCTGCTCAAGGAGAAGGCAAGTGACTGAACAACGCGCCGTTACCACGCTCACCGCTGGCGAAATGCTCGCCGGCCTCAAGACCGTTCAGAGCGTCCTCGCACCGGACCTGAACCCGGAGGAGCTACGGCTATTCGCCATGGTTGCCAACCGCTCGGGCCTCGACCCGTTCGCCAAGCAGATCTACGCCGTCAAGCGCAAGGGCCGGGTGACGTTCCAGACGGGCATTGACGGGTACCGCTCGATCGCCGCGCGGACCGGCATGTACGACGGCCAGGACGAACCCGAGTACGGACCCGTCTGCGCCTGCGACGACAACCGACCAACAGGCCACCCCGAGTTCGCCACCGTCCGCGTGTATCGCAAGGGCGTGACGCGGGCCATTGCCGCGACGGCTTTCTGGCACGAGTACAAGCCCGAAGCCGGCCCGAGCGGACAGGGCGACGTCATGTGGACGCGAATGCCGCGGGTAATGATCGCCAAGGTTGCCGAGGCGCTCGCGCTGCGCAAGGCGTTCCCCTACGACCCGGAGCGGCGCGAGGGTATCGGCGCGGACGTGTACACCGCCGACGAAATGGCGCAGGCGGAACGCAGTCCGGCCCCTGTCGTCGAGCGCAAGCCAACCCTGGCCGAACGAGCGCAGGAACGCGCCGCCGAGATTACTCAGCCGGCGCAAATGGTGGACGAACCCCGCCGAGCGGCCCATTTGGTGGACTCCAACGAGCCCGGTGAGCCTGACCCTACGGAAGCGGACTCTGAGCCGCTATTCACGGAAGGCGAGTGGGCCGAGGCCAAAGCGTGACAACCGCGGTTCAGGGACCGGCTGACCTCCGAGTCGCTCGACGGCTCGCCGACTTGGAGTCAGTCATCGAGCGCGGCAAGACGGCATTCGTTGAGGTGGGCGAAGCCCTTATCGAGATCCGCGAGTCGAAGCTCTATCGGCTGAGCTATTCCACGTTCGACGCCTACTGCAAGAGTCGATGGGGCTGGAGCGCGAGGTACGGCCAGCAACTCGTGGATGCCGCCACGGTAGTCCGCGAAATCGGACCCGGGGTTCGCATTCCCGAGTATGAGAAGCACGCTAGGGCGCTCGTTCCACTAGTGGACCAGCCCGAAGTTATGCGTGACGTGTGGGCGGGCGTCATCGAACGGGCGGAGCAGACGGATACACCCGTCACCGGACCCGTTATCCGCAACGCCGTTCGAGACTACATCCGAGGCCAGGCCGCCAGTTCCGAAGCGGAAATCCAACAGGCCGCCGCCGGCATGACTGACGAGCAGCGGGCCTCACTCCATCCCGAAATGATGCGCCAGCGCGGCGAGCTAGTTCGGCTAATCCGCGACCTCGGTGCGCTGTCTGAGCCCGTGGCCTTCGCCAAGCTGCATGGCCCCTATCTCCCGTCCAACTTTCTAGCCGAAGTGGCCTTCGCTACCGGCTGGTTGGAGTTCTTTTGTGACGCCTTGGAGGGCAAGAGGTGACAGACCTTCGGACAGCCGTACGCGAAACCTGGGAGCGCGCCCTCGAAGCGCAACGGGTAGTGGAAGCG
>JBKKAU010000904.1:0-2086 GCA_046714475.1 Thermoanaerobaculia bacterium | reverse complement strand
CGGCCGCGGCTCCCGCGGCCGCTCCCGCCGGGCCCCCGGCCGGCTCCCATGTCCTGACCTCGCCGATCGTCGGTACGTTCTACAGCGCCCCGTCGCCGGACTCCGCTCCGTTCGTCGAAGTCGGGAGCCGGGTCAAGAAGGGGCAGGTCCTCTGCATCATCGAGGCGATGAAGCTGATGAACGAGATTGAGTCCGACGTCGACGGCGTGATCGTCGAGATCTATCCGAAGAACGCCCAGGCGGTCGAGTTCGGCGAGCCGCTCTTCGCCCTCCGGACCAGCTAGAGGACCGGATGTTCAAGAAGATCCTGATCGCCAACCGGGGCGAGATCGCGCTCCGCATCATCCAGGCTTGCAAGGAGCTCGGCATCCCGACGGTCGCGGTCTACCGCACCGCCGCCCGCGCCCGCCTGCACGTGACCTACGCCGACGAGGAGGTCTGCATCGGGCCGCCGCCGTCGCGCTCCAGCTACCTCAACATCTCGAGCATCATCTCGGCCGCCGAGATCACCGGCGCCGACGCCATCCATCCGGGCTACGGCTTCCTGGCCGAGAACGCGCACTTCGCCGAGGTGCTCGCCGAGTGCAAGCTCTCCTGGATCGGCCCGCGTCCGGAGGTGATCCGGATGATGGGGGACAAGGCCAAGGCCCGGCAGACCGCCGCCGCGGCGGGGGTACCGGTGCTCCCGGGCAGCCAGGAGCCGCTGGAGGACAGCGAGCAGGCCGAGCGCCTCGCGGCCCAGGTCGGTTACCCGGTGATCCTCAAGGCGGCGGCCGGCGGCGGCGGTCGCGGCATGCGCATCGTCTGGTCGGAGAAGGAGCTGGCGGGCCAGCTCTCCACCGCCCGCGAGGAGGCGGAGAAGGCCTTCGGCGACGGCTCGGTCTACCTGGAGAAGTACCTGGTCGAGCCGCGGCACATCGAGTTCCAGGTCTTCGGCGACCACCACGGCAACGTCATCCACCTGGGCGAGCGCGAGTGCTCGATCCAGCGGCGCCACCAGAAGCTGATCGAGGAGGCGCCCTCGCCGGCGCTCACCCCCGAGCTGCGCGAGCGGATGGGCGCGGCGGCGGTCTCCCTCTGCCAGGCGGTCGACTACGAGAACGCCGGCACGATCGAGTTCCTGCTCGACAGCGACGGCAGCTTCTACTTCATGGAGATGAACACCCGCATCCAGGTGGAGCACCCGGTGACCGAGATGGTGACCGGGCTCGACCTGGTCAAGATGCAGATCCAGGTGGCGGCGGGGGACAGGTTGTCGGTGCCGAGCGGCATCAAGCCGCGCGGCCACGCCATCGAGTGCCGGGTCAACGCCGAGAACCCCGAGACCTTCGCGCCGAGCCCGGGGCCGCTGCGCACCTTCCATCTGCCCGGCGGTCCGGGGACCCGGGTCGACACGCACGGCTACGAGGACTACGTCATCCCGCCGTACTACGACTCGCTGGTCGCCAAGCTGATCGTGCACGACCGCAGCCGCGCCGACGCCATCGCGCGCATGTGCCGCGCGCTCGACTTCTTCGTCGTCGAAGGCATCCAAACCTCGATCCCGATGCACCGGCGCATCCTGCGCGATCCCGAGTTCGCCGCGGGCCGGATGTCGACGAGGTTCATGGAGCGCTTCCTCAAGAAAGAGGCGCCCGGGGCGCCGGAGGCGCCGGAGGGCAACTCCGGCCGGTGAGGGTCTACGCCATCGCCGACGCCGAGGCCCTGGGCGCGACGCCCCTCCCCGCCGCGGTGGGCGCCATGGCCGAGGCGGGAGTCCGCTGGATCCAGGTCCGTGCGAAGAGGCTGTCCGGCTCGAAGCTGTTCCGGGCACTGGAAGAGTGTTGCCGTAAGGTCGAGGGGAGCGAAGCCAGGCTCTGGGTCGACGACCGGGCCGACCTCGCGGCCCTGTTCCCGGTCGCGGGTCTGCACCTGGGCCAGGCGGACCTGCCGCCGGCGGCGGCCCGGCGGGTGGTCGGCGGTGGGGTCTGGATCGGCCTCTCCACCCATGACGACGAGCAGCTCGCGGCGGCCGACGCCGACCCCGCCGTGGACGTGATCGCGGTCGGGCCGGTCTTTCCCACGACCGGCAAGGAGCGTCCGGACC
>JBKKAU010000903.1:0-3755 GCA_046714475.1 Thermoanaerobaculia bacterium | reverse complement strand
GGCCGGGTGCGTGATGAAACTGGCCGCGCTGCGCTCGGCATCGCGCCAGTAGCCGCGCGCCAGTCCGGCCCCGCCGATGTAGAGCTGGCCGGTGGCCCAGATCGGGCGCGCCTTGAGGGCGGCGTCGAGCACGTAGACACGCTGGTTCTGCAGCGCTGCGCCATACGGGATGCTGGGCCAGTTGGCTTCCACCTCGCCCACCGGATAGCAGATCGACCAGATCGACGCCTCGGTGGCGCCGCCCAGGCTGACCATCCGCGCCGCCGGGAAGAGCTGGCGGGCGCGCCGCGGCAGGCCTACCGGGATCCAGTCGCCGCTCAGCAGCAGCAGGCGGAGGGGGAGGTCCGGGCGCCCGGCGCGGCCGGCCAGGTATTCGACGAACATCTCCTGGAGCGCGGGCACCGAGTTCCAGACCGTCACCCGGTGGCGCTCGGCGAGCTCCAGCCAGTGCTCCGGGTCGCAGTCCGTCCCGGGGTCGGGAAGCACCACGGCGCCGCCAGCCGCCAGCAGGCCGAAGCCGTCGTAGACCGAGAGGTCGAAGCTCAACGAGGACAGCCCCAGGACCCGGTCCCCGGCGCCGACCGCGAAGCGCCGGTTGACGTCGAGGATCGTGTTGACCGCCGACCGGTGGGCGATCGCCACCCCCTTGGGATGGCCGGTGGAGCCCGACGTATAGATGACGTAGGCGAGGTCCTGGGGGCCACCGGCCGCTCCGACCTCGCCGGTCTCATCGGTCTCATCGGTCTCATCGGGCGCCGGATCGTCGACGCACAGCGGCTCGACGCCGTCGGGCCAGGCGATGCTCCCGGCGAGGCCCGAGCGGGTCAGGGCCAGCTCGACGCCGCCGTGCCGCAGCAGGTAGCGCAGCCGCTCCGCGGGCAGCTTGGGGTCGACCGGCAGGTAGGCGGCCCCCGACCGCAGCACGCCCAGGACCGCCGCCACCTGCTCCCATCCCTTGTCGAGCGCCACCGCGACCAACCGGTCCGGCCGCGCGCCGCGGCGCCGCAGCAGGCGGCCGATGCGGTGGGACAGCCGGTCGAGCTCGCCGTAGGAGAGAGTCCGTTGCGAGGTGATCACCGCCGGCCGCTCCGGGTGCTCAGCGGCCCGGGCCGCGAACAGGCCGTGCAGCGTCTCCTCCGGCAGCGGCGCGTCGGTGGCGTTGACGCCGGCCCGCTGCGCCAGCTGCCGGGGCGGCACCAGGGTCAGGTTGGGGGTGCGCCAGGCCTCGGCGTCGTCGGCCAGACGCTCGAGCAGCCGGCGGTAGGCGCCGGTCATGTCGTCCAGCAAACCGGCGGGGAAGAGCTGGTCGACGGCGTCCCAGTCGAGCACCAGGGCGCCGCCGTCCTCCCATACCTGGTTGTCCATCCAGACCTGCGGCGCCTGGGTGATGCCGTAGGCCAGCCGGCCCAGCCAGGCGAACGGCGAGCCGCCCGGGTCCGCGACGTAGTTGCCGATCGTGCTGGTGACCACCACCGGCATGGCGCCGCCCTGGGTCCTGCCCTGCAGCCGCGCCAGCTCGCGCAGGATGCGCACGCCGCTGACATGACGATGGTCGAGGCACTTCCAGAGCTGCTCCTGGAGCGACAGCGCCAGCTCTTCGAAGGAGGCCGGCGCCGTCGCGTCGACCTCGAGGAAGATGAAGGAGGTGAACTCGCCGAGGATCTCCTCGACCTGCGGGTGCAGCGGCAGGCGGTTGAAGACGGTCAGGTTGAGCGAAAACCGGAGGTTCTTGCTCCACGTCGCCAGGACCTTGGCGAAGGCGGCCAGGACCACCCCGGAAGGGGTGAGGCCGACGCGGCCGGCGCGCGCCGTCAACCGGCTCCAGGTCTCCTCTTCGAGGCGGACGCTCCAGCGCCGGAACCGCGGCTCACGGACGGTTTCCGGGCTGACGGCCAGGGGCAGGTCGGGCGGCGGCGGCAGGGAGGGCAGGCGCTGCCGCCAGAACTCCAGGGAGCTCCGGAAGACCTCCAGGTCCTGGTGCCGCCGCTCCGCCAGCACGTAATCGCGGAACGACAGGTCGAGCGGGGCGAGCGGCCGGTCCGGCTCCGCGTAGACCGTCCCCCACTCCTTGACCAGCAGCAGGAAGCTCCAGGCGTCGGCCAGCAACAGGTCGAAGCTGATGTGCAGGCGGACGAGGCCGTCCAGGCGGGAGGCGCGGATCGCGAACAGCGGCCACCGGTCGGCCGGCCGGATCTCGTGGGACATCGCGGCGCGCACCGACTCCAGCTCCGTGGCCGCCCGTCCGGGGGGCTGGCCCCGCAGGTCGAGCACCTCGATCCGGTACTCGGGGACCTCGCGCAGGATCTCCTGCTGGCCATCGGGCCTCACCACCGCCCGCAGCATGTCGTGCCGTTCGATCAGACGCCGCCAGGAGCGGGCGAGCCGTTCGAGGTCGAGCGCGTCGCTTTCGAACTCGAAGTAGACGTGCGAGGCGACGTTGCCCAGCTGGAAGGTGCCGCCGCGGCCGATCCACTGCGCCTGCTGCATGCTCGCCAGGGGGAACGGCTCGTTCCGGCGCCGGGGATCGGGTTCGATCCGCGGCAGCGACGGCCCGGCGTCCGCGTTCTTCTCCGGCGCCTCCGGCGCCTTCTGAAGTAACAGGGAGAGCAGCTCGCGCCGCTCGGGAGAGAGGTTGGTCAGGCGGTCCGAAAGGTCGTTCATCCTCTCCTCGTTCGGCGAAGGCCTATGCGCCCGGCCCGTCCGGGCGGGCGGCGGCAGGGGCCTCCTGGGACTGCGCCAGGAGGTTGCGCACCTCGTCCTCCGACAGGCTTTCGAGCTGTTCGAGGAGCCGTTGCATCCCGGCCTCGCGTGCCTGCTCCCGCCGCTCCTCGACCACCACGGCCAGACGGGCGACGGTGGGGGAGGTGAGCAGGTCCTGGACCGACAGCTCCGTCTGCAGCCGTTCGGTCAACTGGCCCACCAGCTGCGTGGCGAGCAGCGAGGTGCCGCCCATCTCGAAGAAATCGTCGTGGATGCCGATCCGTTCGATGCCGAAGAACCGCTGCCAGACCTCGACCGCCTGCCTCTCGACCTCGCTCCGCGGCGCGACGTAGGCGTGGAACCGGCCGGGATCGCCGGCCTCCCCGGCGTCCGCCGCGTCCGCCGCCCAGTAGACCGGCGGCTCCGGCGGCGACAGGACGACGTGCGGCACCGGCGGCGGCGCCAGCAGGGTCTCCAGGGCTTCGGCCATCCCGGACCAGGCCTCCGGCCCGGGCGGCCCCTCCCGCCAGCCGGCGCTGAGCCATGCGGGGGAGAGCGCTTCGTGGCACTCCAGGGCGAAGGCCTCGACGACCGCGCCGGTCGGCCCCCCGGGCGAGAGCAGCAGGCAGAGGTCGAGGTCCTTCCCCTCCAAGGCTTCGCGCAACGCGCTCAGGCGCCGGCCGGTTTCGCGCAGGCGGCGCTCGTGCTCCTCCAGGCCGGCGCCGCGGATCGAGGCCACCGCGGCCCCCCCGAGCTCGGCGGCATAGAGGACGCCGCGCAATGCCCCGGCCCTCTCCTCGAGCCGCGAGAGCAGGCCGCCGAGCGCCGCACCCTCCGCCGCCTCCGTGTCGACGGGGATGACCTCGACTTTGAAAGTCCGGCCGAGTCTCTCGGCGAGCGATTCGGCGAGTGGTTCGGCGAGCGCTGCCTCCCCTCCCGGCCCGGTGAGGACGGCGTAGACCCCGTCGTCCCGCAACGCCCGCCGCGCCTCGCCCGCCGCGGGCCGCGCCACCTCCGCGAAGCCCGCGACCCACCGCTGGTGGCCGCGCAGGGCG
>JBKKAU010000902.1:0-32131 GCA_046714475.1 Thermoanaerobaculia bacterium | reverse complement strand
CTGATGCGCCAGGCCGGGCGCTACCTCCCCGAGTACCGGGAGATCCGCCAGAAGGTGGATTTCCTCACCCTATGCAAGACCCCGGAGCTGGCGACGGAGGTGACCCTCCAGCCGGTGCGCATCCTGGGCGTCGACGCCGCCATCCTCTTCGCCGACATCCTCCTCCCCCTGGAGGCGATGGGGGCGGAGCTGGTCTTCGCCAAGGGGGACGGCCCGACCTTCCCCAATCCGGTCCGCCGCCGCGAGGACGTGCTGGAGCTGCGCCAGCCGGACGTCGAGAAGACCCTCGGCTATGTCTTCGACGCCATGCGCATGGTGCGCCGCGAGCTGGCCGGCAAGGTGCCGGTGATCGGCTTCGGCGGCACGCCCTGGACGCTCGCCGCCTATCTCGTCGAAGGCGGCGGCTCCAAGCAGTTCGCCCACCTGCTCGCCTGGAGCTATCGCGATCCCGAGGGGCTCGCGCTGCTGCTCGACCGGGTCGCCGACACCTCGATAGCCTATCTCGAAGGCCAGATCGAGGCCGGCGCCCAGGCGCTCCAGCTCTTCGACACCTGGGGCGGCCTGCTCGACCTGGAGCGCTGGCGGAGCCTGGCGCTGCCGCCGCTCTTGAAGATCGTCGAGGCCCTGCGCGGCCGGGTGCCGCTCATCTACTACGTCAACGGCGGCGGGCACCTCCTGCCGGGGATGTCCGAGCTGCCGGTGGACGTCCTCTCGGTCGATTGGCGCCAGCCGCTCAGCAAGATCCGCCAGACGGTAGGCGCCCGGACCCTGCAGGGGAACTTCGACCCGGCGGCGCTGCTGGGTCCCATCCCCGAGATCGAACGGCGCGTCGCGGAGCTGATCGAGCAGGGGCGCGGCGGCGGGCACATCGTCAACCTTGGCCACGGCATCCTGCCGATGACCCCGGTCGAGCACGCCCAGGCGTTCGTGGCGGCGGCGCAGAGGGCGCGGTTTTCTTGAAGGGTGAAACAGGCGGCGCCCCGTCCGGAGCGCCGCCGGGAGCATCAGTTGAGCGTTTGGATCGAGGCGCAGTTGTAGGCGAGATCCGGACCGCCGATCTCCGAACCATCCGTCGAACCCGAGCCCGTACCCGAAGAGGCTGCCACGCAGACCCACACGCAGTGGAGGTGGTCGTCGTTGCAGCCGTCCCCCCGCTCGTTGGGATCCCAGGAGTCCTCATCGGGGTTGCAGTGGCAGGACTGCTTGGCGCAGGTGCCCGGCGGGCAGGTCGGCTGCGTCTTGTATACCGTCCAGGAGGCGAGCTCCACCGTCCCGTTGACCGGCGCCTGGCCGGCGATGAACTTGGGGCCCCGGACCTGGGTGTCCGGCTTGCCGTTGCCGTCGGTGTCAATCCAGACCGGCCCCGCGTAGCGCGGCTTGTCCGAGTAGCTCCAGACCGAGTGGGTGCCCGGGCCGAGGTTGACCTTGCGGGTCAGCTCGCGCTGGCCATTCCCCTGGCCGTCGACCGGGGTGAAGGTCATCTTGACGTTCAGGGCGAGCGGCGCCTCGTAACGGCCGCCGCGCTCCTCGGTGCGGACGATCTTCATGGTGGTCGTCGGCTGCTCGCCGGCGAGGCTCACCGCCACGTTGTACTTGCCGCAGCTCGTCTCGACCGGCCTGGTGCTCGCCAGCGACAGAGCCATCAACTGGATGCGGGTCGTGGCCTCGCCCTTCTCGTTGAACACCGCGTCATCGAGACGGCTCACCACGGTGTCGACCGGCCCCAGGGTGTCGGCCGCGTCGGACGCCAGCGGCGCTCCCTGGAAGACGATCTTGCCGTCGAACGCCTTGGAGCCCTCGCAGAAGAAGCCGGCCGGAACCGGGTCCGACTCGAAGCTCGTCTGCGTAAAGCCCTGCACGGTCGTCCAGACATCGACTCCCTTCTGGATGACATCGACCGCCAGCGCCGGCGAGCCGGCGACCAGGGCCAGGGCCAAGGCTCCCCAGACCATGAAACGGAACTTGGACATTCTCATCTCCTCTCTCCTTTCCGGTGAGAGCACCTCGCCCGGATCTGGGATCAGACCCGGGGCGTCTCTCTAAAAGAAGACGGTGCTTCAAGGAGAGCGGGGGGAGCCTCCCCCTACTTCGGCAGGCCCTTGGTGAGGCTCTCGTGGACGATCGACAGCCAGCGCTCGGTGTTGATGAAGCCGCTGCCCCAGTCCTTCCACTCCGCGGGGACGCCCTCGGACTGGATCTGCTGCAGGGTCTTGCCGGCCTGCATCTTCTCGCGGACCAGGTTGGTGGTCTCGACCAGCATGCGGTGATAGCGCTTGAGGTCGTCCACGGTCGAGAGCGGGCCATGGCCGGGGATGATCTTGACGTCCGCGGGCAGGCGCTGGATCACCTTCTCGATGTTCCGGGTGAGCCCCAGGACGCTGCCGCCGCTGGCGAGGTCGACGAACGGAAAACGGCCGGCGAAGAAGTCGTCCCCCATGTGGACCACGTTCGACCTGGTGAAGAAGATCACGCTGTCGCCGTCGGTATGGCCGTGCGGGAAATGGATGACCTCGATCTCCTCGCCGTTGAAATGGACCGAGAGCGACTCGTCGAAGGTGATCACGGGCAGCGCCTCGGGCGGCGCCGGCGGCGTCTTCTCGCCCAGCACGGTCTGCTCCGCGGCGAGGCGCTTGCGCACGTTGTCATGGGCGATGATCGGCGCCTCGGGGCCGAACTCCTGGTTGCCCCCGGTGTGGTCGCCGTGCCAGTGGGTGTTGAGCACGAACTTGAGCTTGCCTGCGCCCAGCCCCTTGAGCGCGGCGCGGATCTTGTCCGCGAGCGGCGCGAACTGGTCGTCGACGATGAGGATGCCGTCCTTCCCCACCGACACCCCGATGTTGCCGCCCGCCCCCTCCAGCATGTGGATGTTGCCGGCGACCTTGGTGGCCTTGATCTCAACCTTCGAAAAATCACGCTCCTGCGCGAGGGCCGGAAACGCCGGGAGAAGCCCGGCAACGAGTCCCAATCCCAGGCAGGTTTTCACCATCTTTCGCATGGCCGTCTCCTTCGTTTCGATGACGCGCGGGACTGTAGCACAGGGGGGGAAGGGAGAGCCGTAGGGGCGCGATTCATCGCGCCCCCCCAGGCGGCGCCACTCGCGCAACATCTCCGCCTCGCGCTCGGGCTCGATTTCCGAAGGCGTCCGCCCGCCGGGGTCCTCTTCGATCCAGGCCAGGGTGTCGCGGGCGGTCTCGACGAGCGGCCGGAAGGTGAGCCCCATCGCGACCGCCTTGCCGAAGTCGACGGCGTCGACCCCCTCGGCCTCGGGATGCCAGAGCGGCGGGTCGTAGCCGTGGTCCTCGCAGAACCGGTCGTCCACCCAGGTGAAGGCGGCGTCGCTCTCCGCGGCCTCGCGGCAGGCTTCGAGCATCCTCCCCATGGTGATCGTCGGGATCTCGCCGGCCGCGTTGTAGACGCCGGTCTCGCGCCGCTCGGTCCTGTCGAGCACCCAGGAGCCGAGATCGCGGGCGTCGATGCGGTGCGCCCGCGGTTGAACAGGCTCACCTCATGCCCGCGCGCCAAGGCCGCTTCCACCAGATGCCGGCCGACGAAACGGGTGCCTCCGAGGATGAGGAGCTTCATGAGGAGATCCTACCTGTTTCGTTTGACCCCCTCACCAGGAAGGGGGTAGAGTCTTGGCATGAAAGTCAGGACTTCGATTACGCTTTCCGAAGACATCGTGGCAGTCCTGGAGGAGCGGGCGGAGCGAGAGGAAGATCGTTCCGAGCTCATAGAGATCGCGCTTCGCCAGTTCCTGACGCCAACAACCCGTGAGGAAGACAGCGCTCGGGACTTGGAAATCATCGAGCGGCGTGCCAACGACCTCAATCGAGAGGCCGAGGACGTCCTCGAGTATCAGATCCTTCCGTGAGACGGGGAGAGCTCTACCGCGTTCCCCGGCCTTCAACCCAGGATCCCAAGCGGTTTCGGGTTTTCGTTGTGGTCAGTCGGCAAATCCTTTTAGACTCCAGGTTCTCTACTGTCATCTGTGCCCCGATTTACTCGAACCGTGATGGGTTGTCGACGCAGGTCATGGTGGGTATCGACGAAGGCTTGAAGCACGATAGCAGCATTCACTGTGACGAGCTCGTCAGCCTGCCGAAGTCGGTGCTGACTCATTACGTTGGAACGCTTTCGCCGCCGAAGGTCAGAGTCCTCGATCAGGCCCTCCGCAACGCGTTGGATCTTTAACCTTCACACCGCCTCCTCCGCCAACAACGCCTGGATGTCCTCGGGCGACAGCTCCCCCACCTCCACCAGGATCTCGGCCATGGGTCCGATCTCGATGCCGGCGTGGTCGGCCAGGGTTTCCAGGCCCCGCGCCAGGCTCTCCACGGTCGGCGCCTCGAAGAAGGTGCGGAGGGGGATGTCGAGCGGCAGGGTCTCCTCCAGCCTCGCGGTCACCCGGGTGGCGGCCAGCGAGTGGCCTCCCAGGTCGAAGAAGTTGTCGTGGACGCCCACCTGCTCGCGGCGGAGGACGTCGCGCCAGACCCGGGCGATCACCTCTTCCAACGCGGTCCGGGGCGCGACGAATGCCAGGCCGGCACGCGGCGGCTCGGGCGCCGGCAGGGCCTTGCGGTCCAGCTTGCCGTTCGGCGTGAGAGGCAGGGCGTCCAGTACCACGAAAGCCGAGGGGAGCATGTAGGCCGGCAGGGTCTGGCGGAGCGCCTCCTGGAGATCCGGGACGGACAGTTCCCCTCTCGCCTCCGGAACCAGGTAGGCCACGATGCGCTTCTCCCCGGGAGCGTCCCCTCGCGCCAGGACGACCACCTCGCCGATCCCGGGGTATTGCCGCAGCGCCGCCGCGATCTCCCCCAGCTCGATGCGGAAGCCGCGGATCTTGACCTGGTGGTCCATGCGGCCCAGCAGCTCGATGACGCCGTCCGGCCGGTAGCGCGCCAAGTCCCCGGTCCGGTAGACGCGCCCGCCCGGCTCGGCTTCCAGGAAGTCGGGCAGGAAGTCGGGGATGAACCGCTCGGCGGTCAGATCGGGACGGCTGAAGTAGCCCCAGCCGACGCCCACGCCGCCGAGGAGCAGCTCGCCGGGGACTCCCACCGGCGCCGGCTCCGGCCCGGGTCCCACGACGTAGGCGATCTGGTTCGCCATCGGCCGGCCGTAAGGGATGCTCTTCCAGCCGGGATCGACCTCGCCGATGGGATGGACGATCGAGTCCATGGAGACTTCGGTGGCGCCGCCGAGGCTCACCACCTGGGCCTCCGGGACGAGCGACCGGAAGCGGTCCGGAAGGGGGACGGGGATCCAGTCGCCGCCCAGGAGCACGAGCCGGATCGACGCGGGGTGGCTCTCCGGACGCGGCGCGACGTGGTCCACCAGCATTTCCAGCAACGCCGGCACCGAGTGCCAGACCGTGACGCGGTGGCGGACGATCAGCCGGGCCCAGGCCGCCGGCTCCAGCACCTCCTCGGGACGCGGCAGGACGATCGTCGCGCCGCCCGCGAGCGTCCCCAGGACGTCGTAGGCCGACATGTCGAAGGAGAGCGAGGAGAGGGCCAGCACGCGGTCCCCCTCCCCGATCCCGAAGCGGCGGTTGAAGTCGGTGAAGTTGTTCACCCGCCCGCGGTGGTCGAGCGCGCACCCCTTGGGCCGGCCCGTGGACCCCGAGGTGAAGATCACGTAGACGAGGTCCTCGGGAGTCGCCCCGCTCTCGGGGTTGTCCTCCGGCACCGGGACCTCTTCCGGCGCTTGTTCCAGAGAATCCACCAGCACGGTCCGCACCCCGAGGCCGGCGAAGCGCTCCGCCAGGCTGCCCTCCGTGAGGAGGGTCTCGACCCGGGCGGACTCGACCATGGAGGCCAACCGCTCGTCGGGATAGTTGGGATCGAGCGGCACATAGGCTCCGCCGGCTTTCAGGATGCCGAGCATCCCCGCGACCACTTCGGGGGAATGCCGCAACGAGATGCCTACCGGAGTGCCGCGCCGTACGCCGAGCCCGCGCAGGCGGTGGGCCAGCCGGTTCGCCCGGCGGTTGACCTCGCGATACGAGAACGGCTCGTCGCCAAAGACCAGCGCCGCGGCCTCGGGCCGGCGCTCCACCTGGGCCTCGAACAGCTCGTGGAGACAGGAGCCCGAGGGGAACGCCTCGGCCGTCCGGTTCCACTCGACGACCGCCTGCCGCCGCTCGGCCTCGGTGAGCAGCGGCAGGTCCTCGACGGCGCGGTCCGGATCGGCGGCGATCCCTTCCAGCAGGACCCGGAAGTGGCCGAGCAGGCGGTCGATCGTCGCGGCGTCGAAGAGGTCGGTGTTGTATTCGAGGTGGCCGCCGAGGCTCCCCCCCTGCTCCCCCAGATAGAGGGTGAGGTCGAGCTGGGCGGCGGCGCGGTCGACGCGCAGGCCCTCGATCTCGAGACCGCGGAGCGTGATCGCGACCGGCGGCACGTTGAGCAGCACGAGCATCGCCTGGGTGAGCGGCGTGGTGCTCGGGTCGCGGTCGACGCGCAGGGCGTCGACCACCAGCTCGAAGGGGAGGTCCCGGGCGTAGGCCTCCAGGGTCGAGCGGCGGGTCCGCGCCAGCAGCTCCGTGAAGGCGGGGCCGCCCGTGAGGTCGCCGCGCAGCAGCAGGATGTTGATGAAGCAGCCGATGAGGCGCTCGGCCTCGACCCGTCCCCGGCCGCCGGTGCCGGTGCTGACGATCAGGTCCTCCTGGCCGGTGTAGCGGGAGAGCAGGGTCTGGAAGGCGGCCAGGAGCGTCATGAACAGGGTCGCGCCATGGGCCTGCGACAGGGCCGCGAGGCCGCGGTGGAGCTCCGGCGAGAGAGCGACCTGGCGGGAGCCGCCGCGGAAAGTCTGCGCCGCCGGCCGCGGCCGGTCGGTGGGCAGCGCGAGGAGGCGCGGCGCTCCGGCCAGGCGCTCCCGCCAATAGGCGAGATGGTCCTCCAGCGCTCCGCCCCGCAGCAGCTCGCGCTGCCAGAGGGCGTAATCGCCGTATTGCAGGGGCAGCTCCGGCAGAGACGGGGGCAGCCCGTCGCGGAAGGCCTCGTAGAGCACCGCCAGCTCGCCGACGAAGATGCCCTGGGACCACTCGTCCCAGAGGATGTGGTGCATGACGGTGAGGAACAGGTGCTCGTCCGGCCCCAGGCGCAGCAGGGCGAACCGGAGCGCCGCGTGGTGCCCGAGGTCGAACGGCTGCCGCGTCAACCGGCTCATCAGGTCCCGCGCCTCGGCCTCGCCAGTATCGCCGGCATGGCCGGCATGGCGCAGGTCGAAGACCGGCAGCGGCGGGATAGCGGCCGGATCGAACACCTGGATGCGCTGCACCGGCTCGCCCCCTTCGACGGGGAACGTGGTGCGCAGGATCTCGTGACGGCGCACGATCTCGGAGAGGCTGGCGGCGAGCGCCGGCACGCTCAAGGGACCGGTGAGGCGGACCGCCACCGGGTTGTTGTAGGCGCTGATCCCCGGCGCCAGACGGTCGATGAACCAGAGCCGCTGCTGGGCGAAGGAGAGCGGGGCGCGGTCGGCGGACGGACGGGACGGCAGGGGCGGCGCCTCGGGGGCGGCCTGACCGAGCCGCGGCGCCAGCGCGGCGACCGTCGGCGCCTCGAACAGGGCCGACAGCGGCAGCTCGACGCCGAAACGGGCCGTGATCCGCGCCACGAGCTGGGCGGCGAGCAGCGAATGGCCGCCCAGCTCGAAGAAGTTGTCGTGGGCGCCGACCTGGGCGACCCCCAGCAGCTCGCGCCAGAGGCCGGCCAGCACCTCCTCGGCCGGTCCGGCCGGCGCGACATAGGGGGTGGCGAGCCCAGGACGGGCATGGACGGTGGTGGCGACCGGGGAGGCGTCCCTCTCCTCCACGTCCGATGCACGGTCCTCCACCCAATACCGCCGCCGCTCGAAGGGATAGGTCGGCAGGCGGAGCCGGCGGCGGCGCTCGTCCCCCCGGAAGCCCTGCCAGTCGACGGGCACCCCGGCGAGCCACAGGCGGCCGAGCGCGGCCAGCAGGAACGCCTCGTCGGGCCGCCGCTCATGGGCCGGCCGCAGGGAAGAGACCGCGACCCTGCCCCCTTCCGCCTCCGGATGCTGCAGGGCGAGGCTGCTCAGGCTCCGCCCGGGCCCGACTTCGAGCAGCACCTGCCCCGCCTCGCGCCACAGCTCGGCGAGGCCGTCGCCGAAGCGCACCGGCTCCAGCAGGTGGCGCACCCAGTAGTCCGGATCGGTCGCCTGCTCGGCGGTGATCCAGGAGCCGGTCACGTTGGAGAGGTAGGGGATCTCGGGAGCGCGCAGCGGAATCCCGGCCATCAGCCGGGCGAGCGGCTCGGCGAGCGGCCGCATCATCGCGGAGTGGAAGGCGTGCGAGGTCTGGAGCCGCCGGCAGACCACCCCGTTCGCGGCCAGCCGCTCTTCGACCGCGGCCACCGCGGCGGCCGGGCCGGCGAGGATGGAGACCCCGGGACCGTTGACCGCCGACAACGACAGCTCCTCTCCGGCGAGCGCCCGCGCCTCGTCCTCGGGCAGGGGGACAGCGAGCATGGCGCCGGCCGGCAGGTCTTCGAGGAGCCGCGCCCGCAGGGCCACGACGCGCAGGGCGTCGGCAAGCGGCATCACCCCGGCGAGGCAGGCGGCGACGTACTCCCCCAGGCTGTAGCCGAGCATCGCCCGGGGGGCGATCCCCCACGCCATCCAGAGCCGGGCGAGGGCGTACTCGACGGCGAAGAGGGCGGGCTGCGCCAGGGAGACACGGCTCAGCTCCGAGGCCGGCGAGCCGGAGCGGCCGAGCAGGGCGCGCAGGTCCGGGCCAGCCGGTCCCGCCTGTCCAGAATCGGGACCTCCATCCTCTAGATAGAGGACGCCGCGCAGGTCGCGCTCGAGCAGAGGCTCCAGGATCTCGAAACAGCGGTCCAGCTCCTCGCGGAAGACCGGCTCGCTCTTGTAGAGCCCCCGCGCCATGCCCACGTATTCGTCGCCCATCCCGGGGAACAGGAAGGCGACGGGCCGGTCGGTCCGCTCCCCGACGCTTTCGAGCAGCCGTGCCGGATCGCGAGCGGCGAGCGCCTGCCGCGCTGCGGCGGCGTCCCGGCAGACCAGGGCGCGGCGGTGGGAGAAGACGCGGCGGCCGGCCTGGAGGGTCCAGGCGATATCAGGAAGCGGTTCCTCGGGATGCTCTTCCAGATGGCGGACCAGGTTGTCCGTCGCCCGTTCCAGCGCCGGGCCGCTCGCCGCCGAGAGGACCAGGAGCTGCCAGGGCCGGGAGGACTCCGACGGCTCGGTCTCGGGCGCCTCCTCCAGGACCACGTGGGCGTTGGTCCCGCCCATGCCGAAGGAGCTCACGCCCGCCCGCCGCGGCCCGCCGTCCGTGGTCCACTCGCGCAGCTCGGTGTTGACGTGACAGGGGCCGCCGGCGAAGTCGATGTCCGGGTTGGGAGACCGGAAGTGGAGGCTGGGAGGCAGCTCGCGGTGCTCCAGGGCGAGAACGGTCTTGATCAGCCCGGCGACGCCCGCCGCGGCGTCGAGGTGACCGATGTTGGTCTTGACCGAGCCGACGGCGCAGAAGCCCCGACGCTCTCGGGGGTCGGCGCCGCCGAGAGCCCGGGCGAGGGCCGCCATCTCGATCGGATCGCCCAGCGGCGTACCGCTGCCATGCGCTTCGACATAGGTCACCGTCTCCGGCTCGACGCGGGCGAGGGCGAGGGCTTCGGCGATGGCCGCCGCCTGCCCCTCGACGCTGGGCGCGGTGTAGCCGACGCGCAACGCCCCGTCGTTGTTGACCGCCGAGCCACGGATCACTGCGCGCACGGGGTCGCCGTCCGCCAGCGCGTCCTCCAGGCGCTTCAGGACCACGACTCCCACGCCGCTGCCGATGACCGAGCCGCCGGCCTCGGCGTCGAAGGTCCGGCAGTGTCCGTCCGGGGAGAGGATGCCGCCGGGTTGATGGAAGTAACCCACGCGTTGCGGCACCCGCACGGAGACCCCGCCGGCCAGCGCCATGTCGCACTCGCCCGACAACAGGCTCTGGCAGGCGAGGTGGACCGCCACCAGCGAGGTCGAGCAGGCGGTCTGGACCGAGAGGCTCGGCCCGCGCAGGCCGAGTTTGTAGGAGGTGCGGGTGGCGAGGAAGTCCTTGTCGCTGCCTAGGAAGAGCCGGGCGCCCTCCGGCGAGCTCAGCAGGTCGCGCGGCGAGAACAGGTAATAGAGGTAGTAGCTGTTGGTGCTCGCCCCGGCGTAGACGCCGACCGACCCCTGGATACGTTGGGAGTCGTAGCCGGCGGCCTCCAGGGCCTCCCAGGCGTGCTCCAGGAAGAGCCGCTGCTGCGGGTCGAGCAGCGCCGCCTCGCGGGCGCTCATGCCGAAGAACGGCGCGTCGAAGAGGTCCACCCCGTCGAGGACGCCGCCGGCCCGGACATAGGCCGGATCGCGCAAGGCCGCCTCCCCCACCCCGGCGGCCAGGAGCTCGGAGTCCGAAAACGAGGCAATCGACTCGACGCCGCCGCGCAGGTTCTCCCAGAAGCGCTTCAGGTCCGGGGCCTGGGGGAAGCGTCCGGCCATCCCGAGGATGGCGATGCCGTTGTCGAAGGGTGTCTCTCCGCCGCTCATGCCGTTCTTCCGGTGCGCCTCCAGGGTACCCCCTTTCTCCATGGGTGCGGCCCCGGGGCTCCAGCGCGCCGGGCTCGCTTGAAGCCCAGCGCTCAGATAGGCTTGAGGGACATCGACTTCATGGGAGGTGCATGGAATGGCAAGATTGACGATCGTCTACGGATTGCTGCTCATCGTCCTCGGCATCGGCTCGTACTTCGGCACCGGCCAGGAGAGCAAGACGGCGCTCATCCCGGCGCTCTTCGGCGTCCCGATCCTGCTCAGCGGCGTGGTGGCGTTGCG
The DNA here is from genome assembly GCA_046714475.1 of Thermoanaerobaculia bacterium. Lineage (GTDB taxonomy): Bacteria > Acidobacteriota > Thermoanaerobaculia > Multivoradales > UBA5704 > DASPJI01. Next base: position 21,301 of record JBKKAU010000902.1, on the reverse strand, counting down.
GGATCACCTGCGCAAGCACGCCATGCACGCGGCGGCGGCCCTGGCGCTGCTCGGGTTCATCGGCTCGGCACCGGGACTCGTCAAGGTGTTCGCCCTGCTCGGCGGCGGCGAGGTCGCGCGGCCCAACGCGGTGATCGCCCAGGCGGTGATGGCGCTGCTGTCGCTGGTCTTCCTGGTGCTCTGCGTCCGGTCCTTCATCAACGCCCGCCGCTCGCCCGCGGTGTAGGTTCCATCCGGGCGTCCAACCTCCTGGGTACGGCCGCGAAACGGTTCCATCGTGTGAAGCGCTTCTACCGGCGCTCCACCGCGTTCCGCCGTGGAAATGAACCGTTCCACGACGGAATGCAGCAGGTTCAGGGCGCCGAAAGCTTTGACTGGGGCCAGAGCTACTCGTAGTGCGTCCACATCCGCAGGACATGGACGGTTCGCGCCTCAGGGTCTAGTTGGTAAACGAGACGATGCTGGTCGTTGATGCGCCGAGAGTAGAACCCTTCGAGCTTCCCCACGAGCTTCTCGAATCGGGGAGGATTCCGGAAAGGATCTTCGGCGAGAAGCCTGAGAAGTTTCTCGGCCTGGGGTTTGAGGCCGGATCGGCTGATCTTCTGAGCGTCTTTGACTGCCTGCCTGCTCAGCACGACGGTCCAGGTCACCAGTCGAGGTTCTCCAGCCGGGTCCCTTCTTCGAGAGGCTCACGGGCAGCCTGATGGAGGCTCTCCACGAGCCCCGGGACCTGGTGGAGGTAGAGGGTCTCCTCGATGGCGCGCCAGTCCTCAACGCTCAGCACTACGAAATCGCCACCCTCCTCCCCCCGGCGCACATGTAAGACCCCGTGGCTGGAGATTACCTTCTCGACCTCCTCCTCGAGATTCTGGCGAAACTGCTGAGAGCTGACCTCACTCTTGGGCATATCACCGGTCAATGTACAACAGTCCCACGACCCTGTCACGGCGGCCGGTTCTGTCCTCACCGCCCTCCCGCCGCAACCATGGGAATCTCTTCCGCGCCCGCGTCGCCGCGGAAACGGGTATACGGCGGCGGCTCGAAGCTCCACGTCCAGCGCTCTTCGGTGTCACGGCAAGCCGCCAGACGTTCCTCCATCGCGGCCGGATCGAATGTAAAGGTGCTCAGGTCGATGCCGGCGATGAAATCCGGATGGTGGAGCGGCCGCGGGTCGTCGAGGACGTTGGCGCTGAGGTGCGCGACGATCCAGCGCGCCATCTCCTCGAGGTGGGCGAGCTGGCCGTCGAGGACCTGCTTCGCCTCGTCGGCCGAGACGCCGACCTTGTAGAAGCAGAGCTCGGCCTGTTTCAGCGCCCAGGCCTCGTAGAAGTCGAAGAAGACCGGGTCGGAGGGCAGCCCCGGTCCGTTCTCCTTCTTCCAACGATAGTAGTCCCGCACGAAGTCCTGCAGCCGACGGTTGATCGGCCCGAGGTGGGAGAAGCGCCGCAGGTAGCCGGTCACGAAGCTGCGGTCGGTGAACAGGTCGTTGATGAACGGGAAGACGTAGAAGGAGAAATAGATCGTCAGCTCCCAGGCGTAGCGCAGGGAGAAGGACTCCTGGTCGCCCAGTGTCTCGTAACCCACCGCGAAGCTGGGCACGTAGGCCTCGTAGACCGCCCGCTCCAGGCTTTCGTACAGCCGCACCTTCTCCTCCAGCGCGCGGCGGTCGCGGGTGAGGATGGCGTCGGTGACGAGCGTGCAGTAGATCGAGATCAGGTCGCCGCCGGGGCTGTAGAGCGGGTCGGTGAAGCGGCCGGCCTCGCCGACCATGGCCCAGCCGTCGGCGGAGAGGGTCTGCGCGCAGTCGTGGGCAAAGTCGTCGAAGCCGCCGCGGCCGACGATCTGGCGGTGCGGCAGATCGCGCGCGAACATCGGGTACTCGCGGCAGACCCACTCGATGCACTTGGCCGGGGTGAGCACGTCGGCGCGCGCGATCTTCTCGGAGTCGAAGACCAGGCCGAGGCTGGTGCGGCCGTGCAGCGGGATCACCCAGAACCAGTAGCCCTCGCCGCAGAAGTGGTTGGTGGCGAGGAAGGCCGGCACATGGCCGAGCGTCGCGCGGTCCGGGCGGAGCCGGATCTGCCGCGGCGTCAGCTCGGTCATCTTCTCGATGTCGACCAGCCCCTCGACCCAGAAGAAGGTGGTGCCGTGGCGGATCGGGCTGCGCCGCATCAGGCCGAGCTTCTTGGCGAGCACGCGGCTGCGCCCCGACGCGTCGACCACCCACCGCGCGCGGCCGGAGACCTCGCCCGCCTCGGTGCGGAAGCGGAAGGAATGGGGCTCCCCGCCCTCGGCGAGGTCGACCTCGAGGTCGCGCGCCGGCGCGTGGAACTCGAACTCCGGCCGCTCGAGGTTGACCCGCAGCAGCTCGGCCTCGATCTTGTTGCGGTCGAGCTGATAGGTGACGATGTTCGACAGGCCGCGGATGTAGGACTGGCTGACGTCCTCGTAGCGGTGGCCGCCGGTCGCCGTCTTCCAATAGAAGCGGAGGTTGTATTTCATGAAGTGCTCGCACATCAGGTGCTCTTCGAGCTCGAGCACCCGCGAGTAGTAGTAGCCGCTCACCTGGACGGTCGCCTCGCCCACCTTCTGGATGCTTCGCGGGACGTCCGCCCGGCGATCGATCATCACGATCCGCAGTCCGGGCTCGGCGAGCAGGAGCTGCCGCGCCAGGCAGAGGCCGGCCAGGCCGGCGCCGACGATCAGGACGTCATGGACATCTTCGTTGCTCACCATGCTTTCCCCCATAGCCATATCCACTCCCCCTCTCAGGCGCCGCGAGGCCCCTCGCCGTTACACATGTTACCCGGCGAGCAGGCGCCGTAAGGTGTCGGGATCGGCGGGCTTGGTGAGATGGGTGTCGAAGCCGGCCTCCTGGGCGCGGCGCTGGTCTTCCGCCTGCCCGTAGCCGGTGAGGGCGATCAGGCGGACGGAGCCCAGGTCCGGATCGGCCCGGAGAGCGCGGGCGACGGCGTAGCCGTCCATGCCGGGCAGGCCGATGTCGCACAGCACGACTTCGGGGAGGAAGCGCCGGGCCGTCTCGATCCCCTCGGCGCCCTCGAACGCGACCTCCACCTGATGGCCGGCCAGCTCCAGCAGCACCCGCAGGCTCTCGGCGGCGTCGCGATGGTCCTCGATGAGCAGACAGCGGCGCGTCAGGCCGCCCTTCTCCGCCGCGTCCTCCGCCGGAGCGGCCTCCGCCACCGCCGCCGCCAGCGGGATGCGCAGGGTGATCGCCGAGCCCTGATCCTGCCCCGCGCTCGCGGCCTCGACCGTGCCGCCGTGCAGCTCGATCAGGCTCTTCACCAGGGCCAGGCCGAGCCCCAGACCGCCGCGCCCATGGTCGCCGGGAGGGTGGCCGAACGGCTCGAACAGACGGGCCAGGACCTCCGGCCCCATGCCGATCCCCGTATCCTCGATGACGACGGCGGCGCGCTGCCCGGGCTCTTCACGGACGGTCACATGGATATTGCCGCCGGCCTCGGTGAACTTGCCGGCGTTGTGGAGGACGTTGCCGACCGCCTGGGCGAGGCGCGTCGAGTCTCCATCGATCCCGAGCGGGTGGTCGGGCAGGTCGACCTCCAGGGTGAGTCCGGCGGCCGCCAGATCGCCGCGGCGGTCGTCCAGCTCGCGGCGGACCAGATCGACGAGGTCCAGCGGTGTCCGCCGCAGCAGGATCCGCCCCTGGGAGATGCGCGCGACGTCGAGCAGGTCGTCCACCAGCCGGGTCAGGTGGAGCACCTGGCGCTCGATCGTCTGGCGCGCCTTTTCGGCCTGGGCGGAGGTGGCGTTCGGTTGGGCGAGCACGTGCAGGCAGTTGCGGACCGGCGCCAGGGGGTTGCGCAGCTCGTGGCCGAGCAGGGCCAGGAACTCGTCCTTGCGGCGCGCCGCCTCCTTGAGGGCGTCCTCGGCCTCTTTGCGGTCGGTGATGTCCCGCGCGATGGCCGAGGCGCCGACGACCTTCCCCTCGTCGCCGTGGACCGGGGAGATGGTCAGCAGGACGTGGAGCCTCCGGCCGTCCTTGGTGACCCGGACGGTCTCCAACGTCTCGATCCGTCTCCCCTGGTGCAAGGACTCGAAGATCGGCCGCAGCTCCTCGCGGCGCTCCGGCGGGACCAGGAGATCGATAGGGCTGCCGACCGCCTCCTCCGCGGTGTAGCCGTACATCCTCTCCGCGCCCGCGTTCCAGCTCGTGATCACCCCGTCGAGCGTCTTGCCGAGGATTGCGTCCTGCGACGACTCGACGATCGCGGCGAGCTGTGCGGTCTGCTCCTGCGCCCGCTTGAGGTCGGTGACGTCGACGAAGGTGATCACGACGCCGTCGATCACGTCGTCGAGCGTCCGGTACGGCAGGATGCGCAGGATGCAGCAGGCCTCGTTGGCTTCGAGACGCACTTGGCGCTCGCAAGGAGCGAGCGTCCGCAGCACGCCCTGGATTTCGAAGACCAGGTCGCCGCCGGTGAACCGCGGCGTGATGTCGGTGATCGGCCGTCCGATGTCGCTGTCGATCAGGCGAAAGACGTCGGTCGCCGCCGGGGTGAACCTCTGGATGCACAGCTCGCGGTCGACGAAGATGGTGGCGATCCGCGTGCTGCGGAAGAGGTTCTGCAGGTCGCTGTTGGCGCGGTCCAGCGCCTCGATCTTCTTCTTGAGCTCGGCGTTGACCGTCTCCAGCTCTTCGTTGACCGACTGCAGCTCCTCCTTGGAGGTCTGCATCTCCTCGTTGGCCGACTGCAGCTCCTCGTTGATCGAGAGCAGCTCCTCGTTGGACGAGACCAGCTCCTCGTTGGAGCTCTCCAGCTCTTCCAGGGTCGCCTGCAGGTGGTCCTTGGCCGTACGGAGCTCGGCTTCGAGCCGCTCGACGAGTCCGACCTCGGAGCCGGGGGCGGCCCCGGGCGGCCTCGCCTCCTCCGGACGGGCGCCGTGCGCCGGCCCCAGCTCCTGGAACACGACCATGAAGAGCCCGGAGTCCTCCCCCAGCTCCGACAGCGGCCGGACGGCCAGGTGGATCCGCTGCGGGGGCCCGTCCGCTTCCAGGGTGACCTCTTCGTGGACGACCGGAACGCGCGCGGTGAACGCCTTGTGGAGGGCGGTCCGCAGGTCGAGCCCCAACCCCTTCCTCGCCATCTCGACGACGTTGAGGCTGGGCGCCCCGGCCGGCGGCTCCAGGTACCTGCCGACCCGCGGCGAGAAGTAGACCGCCTCGCTCCGCTCGTTGACGATCACGCAGGGCGGGGCGTAGTGGTCGAGCAGGACGCGCTCGAAGACGGTGGAGAGCTCCGGGTCCCTCGTCCCCGGCCGCCGTGCCGCGCCGTCGGACGGGCGGGCCCCATACCGGGTCCGGTCGGTCAGCGGGAAGCTCACCGGCGGGCGCAGCACCGTGTCCTTGCGCTGGAAGATCCGGTGCTTCTTGTCCAAGGTCCGGAAGAGCTCGGGATGGCTCGCGACGCTCTCGGAGGGTCCCAGGAAAAGGTATCCCCCGGAGCGGAGGGCGTAATGACAGAGCGGCACCAGCTTCTTCTGAAGGTCGCTCTCCAGGTAGATCAGCAGGTTGCGGCAGGACAACAGGTCGAGGCGCGAGAACGGCGGGTCGGCGATCAGGTTGTGGGTCGAGAAGAGGCACATCTCGCGGATCTCGCGCGCCACCCGGTACATGTTGCCGTGGCGCACGAAGAAGCGCTCCAGACGCTCGGCCGAGACCTGGGAGGAGATGCCTTCCGGATACCAGGCCTGGCGCGCCGCCTCCAACGCCTGCTCGTCGATGTCGGTGGCGAAGACCTGGACCTGCGGCACGACGTCGAGCCGTTCCATCTGCTCGCGCATCAGGATGGCGATCGAGTAGGCCTCCTCGCCGGTGGCGCAGCCGGGCACCCAGACGCGGACGTGGCAGTCCGCCCCCTTGGAGTCGAAGAGCCGCGGCATCACCTTGCCGGTCAGGATTTCGAACGCCTCGGCGTCGCGGAAGAAATGCGTCACCCCTATCAGCAGGTCGTGAAAGAGCTGGTCCGCCTCCTTCGCGTCCTGGTGGAGCCGTTCGAGGTAGGAGGAGACCGAGTCGGCCCGCAGCACGTGCATGCGGCGCCGGATGCGGCGTACGAGGGTGCTGCGCTTGTAGAGGCTGAAATCGTGCCCTGTCTTGCGCCTCAGGATGGCGGCGATCTTGTTGAGGTGGCTGTCGATCTCCTCCCGGAACCCCTCCGCCTGTCCGCCCCTCGCGTCTTTGAGCTGAGAGAGGTACTCCATCAGCCGGTCCGGCATCTCCTCGACCGGCAGGACGTGGTCGGCCGCGCCTGTGAGGATGGCGCTCCGGGGCATGCTGTCGTAGAGGGCTGCTTCGGGGGACTGGACCATGGTCATCCCGCCGTGTTCCTTGATCGCTTTCAGCCCCAACGCCCCGTCGGCGCCGGCGCCGGAGAGGATGATGCCGACGGCGTCATCCCCCTGGTCCTCGGCGAGCGAACGGAAGAAGCTGTCGATCGGCGTCTGCCGTCCCCGTCCGCCGGACGGTCGGCTCACGTGCAGCGTACAGCCGTCGATGGTGAGCGTGGCGTTGGGAGGGATGACGTAGACGCAGTTCGGCTCGGCGACGGTGCGGTCCGTGACCAGCTGCACGGGCATGGGCGTCTGCCGGGAGATCAGCTCCGGCATCAGGGTCTCATGGCGCGGATGGAGGTGCTGGACCAGGACGAAGGCCATGCCGCTGTCGGCGGGCATCCTGGAGAAAAAGGTCTGGAAGGCGTCGAGGCCGCCGGCGGAGGCCCCGATCGCCACCATGGGACAGGGATGGCGCCGGCCTCTGCGGTCCGGCCGGATATGGCTCGGCTGCCCTTTTCTCTCTTTTCCTGTCATGGCTCGGTCGTCGCTGCGAAGCGGCCCTACGATAGTACGAGGCCGCTTGAAACGCCACAGGCGAGGAGCCGGCCCCGCCGGCCGGGCGCGGCGCATCTCCGAGCCGAAAGCCGACGTTATCGCGCAGTGGAGATATAGAAAATATTCAGGCGCCGACGTCCCTGCGCCCCACCAGGCTCGCCACGGCCGCGACGAGCTCGGCGGGATCGACCGGCTTGGCGACGTGCATCTGGAAGCCGGCCGCCAGGGCCTGCACCCGGTCCTCGACGCGGGCGTAGGCGGTGAGCGCGAGCGCCGGCATCAGCCCTCCCCGTTCGGGCTCGCGCGCCCGCACCTTGCGCATCAGCGAGTAGCCGTCCTCGCCCGGCACGCCGATGTCGGAGATCAGCACGTCGGGCCGCAGGCGGTCGAGCGCGTCCAGGGCCTCGGCGGCCGAAGGCACCGCGGTGACCTGGGCGCCGCTGTGGGAGAGCGCGGTCGACACGAGGTCGCGCGTGTCCGGCTCGTCGTCCATGACCAGCACGTGCACCCCGTCGAGCGCCGGCAGGCTGCGCGGCTCCGCCCTCTCCTCCGCGTCGCGCCGCTGGTCGGCGGCCGCCGCCTCGGCCGACCGGACCGGTAGCCGTACGATGAAGGTGGCCCCCTGGCCCTCGCCGGAGCTCTCCACCTGGACGGTCCCGCCGTGCTGCTCGACGAGGTGGCGCACGATCGAGAGCCCCAGACCGAGGCCGCCGTGCGTCCGGGTGGTGGTGCTCTCGGCTTGGCGGAAGCGGTCGAAGACGTAGGGCAGGAAGTCGGGGCGGATGCCGACCCCCGTATCGCTCACCCGCAGCTCGATGCTTTCGGCAGGCGGGGCAGGGAGGGCGTCGGGCTGCCGGAGCCGCACGTCGACACGGCCTCCCTGCGGGGGGAACTTGATGGCGTTCGACAGCAGGTTCCAGATGACCTGCTGCAGGCGGTCGGCGTCGCCCAGGAGCGGCGCGGCGAGGGGTTCGAGCCCGACGGCCAGGCGGATCGACTTGGCGTCCGCCGCGGGGCGGATGCTGTCGAGCACGCTCTCGACGATCCGCGACAGATCGACCGGGCCGAGTTGCAGGCGGAGCTTGCCGGTGATGATGCGGGAGACGTCGAGGATGTCGGCGATGAGCTGGGCCTGGGACTTGGCGTTGCGCTCGATGGTCTCCAGGGCGCGCGCCGTCGTCGCGAGGTCGAGCCGGCCGGTGCGCAGCATCTGGGACCAGCCGAGGATGGCGTTGAGCGGCGTCCGCAGCTCGTGGGAGAGGGTCGCCAGGAACTCGTCCTTGAGGCGGTTGGCCTCCTCGGCCTGGCGGCGGGCCTCCCGCTCGCGGCCGTGGGCCTCGGAGAGCTCGGCCGTCCGCTGCTGGACCAGGCCTTCCAGCTCGCCGTACATCTTCTGGAGCGCCTCCTCGGCCTGGCGGCGCTCGCGCCGCAGCGCCACCTTCTCGATGGCGTTGCGCACGGCGCGCTCGAGCGATTCGCGCGACACCGTCCCCTTGAGCAGGTAGTCCTGGGCGCCGTTCTTCATCGCCTCGACCGCCACCGCCTCGCTCCCCTGGCCGGTCAAGACGATCACGGGGAGCGAGCCGTCGCCGGTCACCCGCTGCAGGAACTCCAGGCCGTCGACGTCGGGCAGCCGGTAGTCGAGGAGCACGCAGTCGGGGGGATCGCGCCGCACCATCTCCAGCCCCTCCTCGCCGGACTCCGCCTCCAGGAACCGGTACTCGCGTTCGACGCCCTGCGACAGGAGCCGCCGGTACATCACACGGTCCTCGGGGCTGTCGTCGACGATCAGGAGGCGGACCGGCGCGGACATCCCCTCAATCCCCCTGGGGCAGGATCACGACCTCGAGCCAGTACCCGTGCAGGCGCTCGATCGCCTTGAGGAAGCCGTCCATGTCCACCGGCTTCTGGATGTAGCTGTTGGCGCCGGCCTTGTAGCAGGCGTCGATGTCGCGCTCGTCGGCGGAGGTGGTGAGGACGACGACGGGGATCTTCTTGAGGCTGTCGTCGTTCTTGATCTCCGACAGGACCTCGCGGCCGTCCGTGCCCGGGAGGTTCAGGTCGAGCAGGATGATGCCCGGGCAGGGCGACGCGGCGGGGTCGCCGTAGGCGCCGCGCCGGAACAGGTAGTCGAGCGCTTCGTCGCCGTCGGCGCAGCGGTAGAGGGGGTTCTTGAGCCCGGACTTGCGGAGCGCCCGCTGGGTCGCCTCGAAGTCCTCGGGGCTGTCCTCCACCAGCAGGATGGGCTGATTCGGTGTGGTCACTCAAGCTCCTTTTTCAAGAGTGAAATAGAAAGTCGTCCCCTCGCCGGACTTGGAGTCTACCCAGATCCTGCCATTATGACGCTCCACGATCTTCTTGACGATGGTCAACCCGGCGCCGGTGCCGCCGCCGAACTTGTCACGGGCGTGTAAGCGCTTGAAGATGCGGAAGATCGAGTCGAGGTGCTTCTCCGGGATGCCGATGCCGTTGTCGCGGATATAGAAGACCGGCGGCCGGCCGGCCCGCTCCCCTTCCCGGAAACCGATCTCGATCCACTTCTCGGGCTTGTCGTTGTACTTCATCGCGTTGACGACCAGGTTGTAGAAGATCTCGCCGACCCGCGCGCGGTCGCAGCGGACCGCCGGCAGCGGCCGGGGGATCCGCACGTCGATGCCCGACTCGCGCAGGTTGATGCCGACCGAGTCGAGGACCTCGGCCACGATCTCGTTCAGGTCGACCCGGTCGATGGCCAGGTCGACCCGCCCGACGCGGGAGAAATGGAGCAGCGAGTCGATCAGCGCCTCCATGCGGCGGGAGAGCCGGGTCAGCGTCTCCAGCTTGGAGCGGCCGTCGTCGTCGAGCTTGCCGGCGTAGTCTTCGAGCAGGAAGACCGAGAAGTTGTGGATGCCCCGCAGCGGCTCCTTGAGGTCGTGCGAGGCGATGTAGGCGAAGTCGTCCAGCTCCTTGTTGCTCTGCCGCAGCTCTTCGTTGCGGTGGGCCAGCTCCCGCTCGGCCCGCCGGCGCTCGCCGAGCTCCTGCCGCAGCTCGCGGGTGCGCTCCTCGACCCGGCCTTCGAGGTCCTCCTTGGCCCGCAGCAGCTCCAGGTCCCGCCCCTGGATCTGGTCCAGCATGTGGTTGAAGGCGTCGACCAGGCGGCCCAGCTCGTCGGCGCTGGTCTTCGCGGCGCGGATCGAGTAGTCCTGCCCTTCCGAGACCGCCTTGGCCGTCTCGGCCAGATGCAGGATGGGACGGGAGATCAGACGCTGGAGCCGGGCCGACAGGAGCACGGAGAAGGCCCCCGAGACGCAGAAGACGAGGAACACCGTGGCCGCCTGCGTCTTGAGGCGGTTGTACATCGGCTTGAGGCTGCTCTCCAGGTAGACCGTGCCGAGCCGCTGGCCGTCGAGGGAGACCGGCCGGAACAGCCGGAGATGCCCTTCCGTGAAGAGGTGGCCGTCCTGCCCCGGGAGGGTGGGGAGCTTCCGGTCCACGCCTTCGCGGACATAGCGGCCGAACAGCTCGCCCTTCTCGTCGTAGATCGAGGCGGCGTCGATGGGCGGACTGGCCTTCAGAGAGGACAACGTCTCGTCCGCGGCCTCTTCGTCGTCGAACGACAGGGCCGCGGTGCTGTTCATCGCGATGACCTCGGCGAGGCTGCTGAGGTCGCGCAGCATCTCGGCGTGGAAACGGCGCAGGTCGGAGACGATGAGACCGGCGCTCGCCAGCAGGAGGGCTCCCCCCGTGGACAGCACGACGATGAGCACCAGCTTCTGGCGGATCGGCAGGTCGCGCAGCGCCTGCATGCTCAGCTCCGGCCCTCCCGCGCGTTGACCGCCAGCCGCATCAGCTTGGAGCTGACCTTGAGGCGCGACCGCCCGGCCGCCTCCTGGTTGATGGCGAACCGCACCTTCTTCCCCTCTTCGAGGATGAAGTTGATCAGCCCTCCCGCCTCCAGGAACCCCGGCGCGTCGCCCACGGTCAGCACGTCCGCCCCCCCGAGGCTGCCCAGGATCTGGGAGAACCTGCCTCTCTCGGAGCTGCTGACGAACATCAGGTGGCACTGCCGGAAGTCGCCGGCCGGCCGGCGGTCGACGGCCAGCGAACGGCCCCCGACGGTCTCCCCCCGCACCAGGGCCTCCAGGCTCCTGCCGAAGGGATCGTCGCCGACGACGCAGAGGACGATCGGGCTGCGTTCGTTGAGGAAGGCTTCTGGGGGCCACTCCACGAACTTGGTGAAGTTGTAGAGGAAAGCCGCCTTGACCTCGTACTCCAGCTCCCGCGGGCTCTGCGCCCTGGTCTCAACCGGCCCGAGGAGCGCGGCGCCGCAGGCCAGGAGAGCGGCCAGGCCGGTCCTCAGAAGCGCCATGTCGCCTTACCGTAGAAGCCGCGCTCGACCTCGGGGCGGTTCGGGGTCGGCGCACCGAACTCGGGGTGGCTCTCGTGCAGGAGGTTCTGCCCCACGAGCGACAGCTCCAGGGCCTCGGTCGGCCGCCAGCCGAGGCGCAGGTCGAGCTCCAGATAGCTCGGCACCTCGGGGAACGGCAGCTCGTCGACGTAGCGCAGCCAGCCGTCCAGCTCGAAGCCGGCCGCCAGGTCCAGGCTGGAGCGCAGCGACGCCCGGTGTCGCGGGTCGTTGCCCTCGCCCCGGCCGCCGGTGATGTCCCGGCTGCCGGGCAAGACGTGGAGGTCTTTCTCCAGATAGACGTACGCGGCGTGCCAGCGCCACCGCGGGGTCGCCTGCCAGTTGCTCCGGACCTCCATCCCGTAGGTCTCCCCCTCCAGGTTGTTGGCGAGGGTGATGGGGAACCCGCCGTCCGGCGCCCGCTCCTGGCTGCGCAGCTCGTCGTAGACGTTGTAGAAGGCCGCGACGTCCAGCGACAGGTCCTGCCGCGGCTGGGCGCGGAAACCCAGCTCGTAGGCGAGCAGCTTCTCGGAGTCGAAGTCGCGGCTGCCCTGCGTGAGGACGCTGCCGTCGGGGGAATACAAGACGATGTCCTCGTCGATCCGCGTCGGAGTGCGCACCGCGCGCGACACCGCCCCCCAGAGGGTCCGCCGCCCGTTCGGCGTCCAGGCGAGGCGCACATTGGGCTGGACCTCGAGCCCGGTGGACTCGTGATGCTCGAGCTTGGAGCCGACCGTAAGACGCAGCCGGTCTTCGACCAGCTCGACCTCGTCCTGGATGAAGGCGCTCGCCAGCTCCATCGTCCGCCGGCCCGGGAGAAAGGCGACCGTGGCGCTGTTGTCTACCCGGTCCCGCATCACCCGGTAGCCGAGGCCCCAGAGCACGTCGTGCCTGCCGGCGATCAGGAGGTGGTGCTGGAAGTCGAGGTCCCAGGTGTCCAGGTGCTCCTCGAAAAGGTCCGGGATGTACCGGTGGGTCCGGTCCCAGTAGACCTGCAGCTCCAGGTTGGAGGTCTCGGAGACGGCGCGCGACCAGCGGCCCAGGAGGTTGCCGCCGTCGACGTTGGTGTCGTCCCGGATCGCCTCGCCGATGCGGCCGGTATAAGCGTCGCCCTGGAAGGTGAAGGTGTCCCCGTCCGAGCCGCTCCAGTCGCTGCGGAACCCTCCCTGCCCCAGCCACATCGGATCGCGGGCGCCGGCTCCGGAGGGGTACTGCAAGGCGTCGCGATTGGAGTACTTGGCGTACGCCCGGTAGTGCCCCCGCTCCCCCAGGGGGCCGCCGTAGCGCGCGCCGCCGAAGCCGCGCTCCTCGGTGCCGCCGCCGGCGACCGCCAGCCCGCCCTGGGTCGTCCCGGCGCTCCGCGTGATGATGTTGATCACCCCGTTGACCGCGTTGGCCCCCCACAGGGTCGCGCCCGGGCCGCGGATGATCTCGATCCGCTCGACGTCCTCCAGCAGCGTGTCCTGGACGTCCCAGAACACCCCCGAGAACAGCGGCGTATAGACGATACGGCCGTCGATCAGCACCAGCAGCTTGTTGGCGGTCGTGATGTTGAAGCCGCGCGAGCTGATGGCCCAGGTCCGGCCGTTGGCGCGCGCGACGTGCAGGCTGGTGGCCAGGCGCAGGGCCTCCGGGAGGCTGTTCGCCCCCGAGCGGCGGATCTCGTCGGCGGTGAGGACGGTGAGCGCCGCGGGGACCCCGGAGAACCTTTCGCTGCGCCGGGAGACCGAGGTGACGTCGATCTCCATGAGCTCCTCGATGCTGAGGTCCTTGAGGTCCGAGGCCGAGGCGCCGGGCCCGGCCTCCTGCCCCCAGCCGGCGGGCACCAGGGCGGCGAGCAGCCAGCCGGTCAGGGCGGCGACCTTCTTCCAGGAGGAAATCCTCATAGCCCCGGGATTCTAAGGCCTTTTCAAAGGACAGGGCTGGTACCGGAGGCGGGACTCGAACCCGCACGCCTTGCGGCGGGAGATTTTAAGTCTCCTGCGTCTACCATTTCGCCACTCCGGCGCACTGAGAGTCTATCAGCCCCCAATTTCGCCTCCCCCTCCTTTTGGATGCGGGGACCGGCTGAGGTAGAATGGTCTAACACCTAGATACAGGAGATCGATGATGCGCAAAGCCCTTTCGTTGGCGACCGGACTCGTGTTGTGTGGCGCCCTCACCCTGCCGGTGACCGCCGCGGCGGACAACTGGAACGACCCCGTCCCGCCGCAAGCCCTGCAGATGATCGAGCGTGTCAACGCCGGTCTGGAGGCCAGCGGCAGCCCGCTGCGCTTGACCGAGGCCTCCTTCTTCACCCTGGGCCGGGGCGTCAACTCGTTCCGCCTGCTGCGCATCGGGTCGCGCTGGACGACCAGCGGCCTGACCTATGTGCTCGACGAGTCCGATTACACGGCGGACGTGCAGGCCTCCCAGGTCGACGCGGCGATGACCAGCGCCTTCGACAGCTGGGACGACATCGCGAACACCACCCTGTCCCTCTCGCGGGTCGCCGATGACGGCGGCAACCACGACGTCCTCGACGCCATCGTCCTCAACGGCGCCGGCCAGTGCGTCGACATCGTGGACACGGCCTCCCCGAACCTGGCCTTCTACAACCCGGCCACCGGCGGTTTCGCGCTGAACCCCGAGGCGGACATCGTGATGGGCGGCTGGCTCCCGTCGGCCTACTTCAGCAACTGCCTGGGCAGCGCCTCCATCCTCGGCGTCACCTGGGGCTTCTCCTCGGGCGTCGACAGCGACGGCGACAACTACCCCGACCACGTCTACGTCGAGCAGTTCTACAACGAAGGCTTCCTGTGGACCACGACCGACGCGGTCTACCTAAACTTCGCCGCGCCGATGGACATCGAGTCCATCGCCGTCCATGAGAACGGCCACGCGCTGGGCCTCGACCACTTCGGCGGTCCGAACCCGAACCAGCCGTTCAAGCTCCAGCCCAACGGCAAGGTCTTCGACCCCGAGGCGGTGATGAACGCCTTCTATCTGGGCGGCGGCGACAAGCGGACCCCCCTGGGGACCGACCAGGCGGCGTTGCGCACCCTCTTCGGCAACCACGGCAACTAGCCTGGAACCGTCCTGAAGCGCGAAGAGCCCGCGCTCCGGCGCGGGCTCTTTTCTTTTCCGGGAAGGCTTGGGAGTTGCGGACGTCAGTCCAGCGGGCCCACCACCCGGTCGGAGCCGAGCATCCGCGCGAAGATCTCGCGGGAGCGCTCGAGCAGCCTCATGCCGAGCTCCGGCCGCTCCATCCGGCCGGCCACCAGCGCCAGGTTGAGGAACAGCGCGGCGCCATCGTCCAGGCTCAGGTGATCGGCATCCGCGTACATCCTGTCCATGGCCTCGGTCAGCATCGAGAACGCCTGGGAATAGTCCCCCTCGGCGTCAAAGGAGCGGCTCATGTCGAGCAGGCTGTGAAAGGAACGGTGGGCGTTCAGATTCGTAACGGACATCGATCGCTCCTCCCTCGCGGGGGTCGAAACTCCACAAAGTTGTCTTTGCCCAAAAGGCTGGATGTATTGTAGCAGGGCGGCGGGGCAGCGAGAAAGACGGAACGGTCAGCCCAGCCGGTATTGGAGGCGCCGGGCAGCGCGGTCGAACCCGCACCTTGCCGAAGACCCGGAACAGGTAGAGGAACGAGGGCAGGAGGACGACCGCCCCGAGCCCGAGGGTGCGCGAGCGTCGCCAGGGCGGCCGCAGCCGCGCAGACCGCCTCTACTGCAGGAGCCGGTCGACCTCGTCGGCGTTCAGGGCGCGGTACAGCAGGTATCCCTGCACGTAGTCGCAGTCCATGGCTTTGAGCCGCGCCAGCTGCCCCTCGGTCTCGACCCCCTCCGCCACCACCTCCATCTGCAGGCTGTGGGCGAGGCCGACCACGGCGCGGACGATCTCGTCCCTCTCCCCTTCCGGCCCCATGCCGCGGATGAACGAGCGGTCGATCTTGAGGACGTTGACCGGGAACTGCTGCAGCGAGCTCAGGGACGAGTAGCCGGACCCGAAGGCGTCGATGCACAGGCCGATGTCGAGCGACTTGAGGTGGTTGAGGAAGTCCACCGCGGTCTCGGGGTTTTCCAGGATCGAGCTCTCCGTGATCTCCAGCCGCAGGCTCTCCGGCGGCAGCCCCGTCTCCTGGAGGATGCAGCGGATCTGCTCGATCAGGTCGGTCTGCAGGAGCTGCCGCCGCGACAGGTTGACGTTGATCGCCAGGGGCGGATCCGAGGGGTGCTCCAGCTGCCACCGGTGCATCCTGCCGCAGGCTTCGGAGAGCACCCAGCGCCCGATGGGGAGGATCAGGCCCGTCTCTTCGGCCACCTGGATGAACTGGTCGGGAGGGACCATGCCCCAGGCCGGATGCCGCCAGCGCACCAGGGCCTCGAACCCGGTCAGCTTGCCGTTGGCCAGGGAGACGATCGGCTGGTATTGCACCCCGAAGCTCTGGTCCTGGACGGCGCGCCGCAGGTCGGTCTCGAGCCTCAGCCGGTCCAGCGCGGCGAGGTGGAGCGCCTCGTTGAACACCTCGTAGCGGGCCCGGCCCAGGGCCTTGGCCCGGTACATCGCCGCGTCGGCGTCGCGCAGGATCTCTTCCGGCCGTTCGTAGCCCCCCGAGCCGAAGGCGATGCCGATGCTGGCGCTGACGTAGACCTCGTTGCTGTCCAGATGCAGGGACGCGGCGAGCCGCTCCTCGATCTGCCGCGTGAGCATCTCGACGTCCGAGGGGTTGCGCAGGTCCTCGAGCAGCACCGCGAACCCGTCGCCGCCGAGCCGGGCTACGGTGTCGCCCGGCCGGACGCAGGTCTCCAGCCGGCGGGCGGTGGCGGTGAGCACCCGGTCGCCGAGGAGGTGCCCGAGACTGTCGTTGATCAGCTTGAACCGGTCGAGGTCGAAGAAAAGGACCGCGAAGTGGAAGTCCGGACGCCGCTTCGCCCGGGCCAGGGACAGACCCAGGCGGTCCAGGAAAAGGGCGCGGTTGGCGAGGCCGGTCAGCGGGTCGTGGAAGGCGTCATGGAGGAGCTGTCCCTCGACCTTCTTGCGCTCGGTGATGTCGCTCAGGGAGCCGGCGATGCGCGTCGCCCGGCCGTCCTCGTCGCAGAGCTCGATCCCCCGGCCGAGCATCCAGAGATAGCTTCCGTCCCGGTGCCGCATGCGGTGCTCGATCTGGAAGTGCGCACCCGCGCAGGAGCCCGCCGATCCGGGCGGCGGGTGCGTGCCCAGGGCCTCCTGCAGCTTCATCAGGTCCTCGGAGTGCACGCGCTCGAACCATTCGTGAGGGCTGCTGCTCAGCTCGGTCTCGTCGTAGCCGAGCATCTCCTTCCAGCGCGGCGACAGGTAGAGCTCGTTCTTCTCCAGGTCCCAGTCCCACAGCCCGTCGTTCGCCCCCTGGGCC
Organism: Thermoanaerobaculia bacterium; assembly: GCA_046714475.1. Classification (GTDB taxonomy): domain Bacteria; phylum Acidobacteriota; class Thermoanaerobaculia; order Multivoradales; family UBA5704; genus DASPJI01. Next base: position 4,667 of record JBKKAU010000902.1, on the reverse strand, counting down.
GCCAGGGCGTAGCGCTCCTCGCTCTCGCGCAGGGCGGCCTCCACCCGGCGCCGCTCCTGGACCTCCAACTCCAGCTCCCGCGTCCTCTCGCGCACCCGATCCTCCAGGGTCTTGTTGACGTCGACCAGGAAGCGCGAGACGCTGAACGCGACCAGGGTCAGGACGGTCGTCGACAGCACGAAGAACAGGATGGCCACCTGGTCGGTCAACTCGGAGATCCGGCGCAGGTCCCGGCTCGCCGTCTCGACGCGCGCTCTCTCTTCCGCCCGCCAGCGCGGCAGGATCCGGTTGAGCAGCTCGTTGCTCAAGCGGTCGGAGCGCAGCGAGAGCTCGGCGATGGCGCTCTCGTTGTCGACGCCGAAGCTCTCGTAGGCCCGCCCCCAGGAGGCGCGGAGGTCCCGGCAGAGGGTGACGAAACGCTCGCCGGTCGGGGTCGTGGGCCCGGGGACCGCCCGCAGCTGGGCGAGGTCGGCCTCGACCTGCTCGAGGCGGGCCGCGAACATCGCTTCGTCCTCGGGGTCCATCGGGCCGAGCCCGCGCGCGTCGAGGACCCCCGCGAGCAGGTCGATCTGCCGGTCGGTCTGACTCAGGCTGTTGCCGATGGAGTTGATGAGGAGCTGCCGCTCGACGGCATGCTCCAGGTCGGCGAGGCTCTTCGCCCGCGACCCGTTACTCCAGGCACGGACCCCCAAGTTGAGGGAGAAGAAGACCAGTATTGCCAGTAATGCCCCGAACAGCCGTTTTTGGATCGTCATCCGAGCTCGCCCCGGGACGTCAGGTCACCAAGGGGTAACCGGCCTCGCCAGGCTGCTTGCCGTCGATGCGGAGGACTTTCACTCCCCGGGGGATACTGCCGGTCCGGATGAGCGCGATCGCTCCCGGGATCTCGCGCACCAGGCTCGCGGTCATCTCGGGAGAGCTCGTGATCTTGGGAGCGATCGGCGTCCCGCTACCGAACAGCTTGTTGATCCAGTACTGCTTGTATTGAGCCTCGCTCCGTTTCCCATAGATCTTGTTCAGGAGGAGCTGGCGCTCTTGTGAGCCCTGCGCCGGTATCAGCAGGATGACCGTCAGCTCCCTGGACCAGGAATGGCGCTTCCCGAGGAAGATCCGCTGCAGCTCCGGCAGGCTGATGTCGCTGACCGGGACGTTCTCATGGACGATGACCGCGATCGTGGTCCCCGCTTCGGCGTGGGGGGGCCCCAGGACACCGAGCAGGACGGTGAGGAGCGCAATCCAGCGAGGGGAAGTTCGAAGCCGCATCGTTCAAGAGTCATCGGCCCGAAGACCACACCCGCAACGCCCTTGCCGCGGGCCGACGACACATCCAGGGCATACTGCAAGAACAGGGCCGGGGACCAACTCATTGGCTTACTTGAATTTGTCACTGGAAGAGCAGGATACTGTGCTCCCCGGCGCCTCGGGCTGTACCCGTCTCTGATGGCGCCGGCACCATAAAGATCGAGGACCGGTAGATCCCCCCTGTCGATCCCGCTGGAGAAGGTGATGAGCTCGGAGGAGTCACGTTTGGAGACCGCGATCGCCGTGATCGGCATGGCCGGACGGTTCCCCGAGGCGGGGACCCTGGACCGGTTCTGGCGCAACCTGCGCGAAGGGGTGGAGTCGGTCCGCCCCATTCCGGAGGAGGACCTGCTCGCCGCGGGGGTCTCCGCCGCGACCCTGCGCGATCCGGCCTACGTCCCGGCGGCGGGCGTCCTCGCAGGGATCGACCTCTTCGACGCCCCCTTCTTCGGTCTGAGCGCCCGGGAGGCGGCCCTCCTCGACCCCCAGCACCGTCTCCTGCTCGAGGCGGCGTGGGAGGCGCTGGAAGCCGCGGGTTACGACGCCGAGCGCATCGACCGGCCGGTCGGGGTCTACGCCGGGGCGAGCGTCAACAGCTACTTCCTCCACTACCTCTTCTCGCCGCGCGAGCAGCTCAACTCGCCGGACGGCGCCGACCTCTTCGTCGGCAACGACAACAACTTCCTCGCCACCCGCACCTCCTACAAGCTCGGCCTGCGGGGGCCCAGCCTGACCGTCCAGACCGCCTGCTCGACCTCGCTGGTGGCGGTCCACCTCGCCTGCCAGAGCCTGCTCAACGGCGAGTGCGACATGGCGCTGGCCGGCGGCGTCTCGGTGCGGGTGCCCCAGGTGGGGTACTTCTACCGGCCGGGCGGCATCCTGGCGCCCGACGGGCACTGCCGGTCGTTCGACGCGGCGGCCGGCGGCTCTGTCATGGGCAGCGGCGCCGGCATGGTCGTGCTCAAGCGGCTGGAAGACGCGCTCGCCGACGGCGATCCGGTCCGTGCGGTGATCCTGGGCTCGGCGGTCACCAACGACGGCGCCCTGCGCATCGGCTACACCGCGCCCGGCGCCGAGGGCCAGGCGGCGGCCATCTCCGAGGCCCTCGCCCTCGCCCGCGTCGAGCCGCGCACCGTACGCTACGTCGAGGCCCACGGCAGCGGCACGCCGCTCGGCGACCCGATCGAGATCGCCGCCCTCCGCCGCGCCTTCGGCGACGGCATGGAGCCCGGCTCCTGCGCCGTCGGCTCGGTCAAGACGAACATCGGCCACCTCGACGCGGCGGCGGGCGTCGCCGGCCTGATCAAGACCGTCCTGGCGCTGGAGCACGGGGAGATCCCCCCCAGCCTCCACTTCACCGTGCCCAACCCGCAGATCGACTTCGCGAGCGGCCCTTTCTACGTCAACGCCGGTCTCGAGGAGTGGACGGCGGACGGCTCGCCGCGCCGCGCCGGCGTCAGCTCGTTCGGCATGGGAGGCACGAACGCCCACGCCATCCTCGAGGAGGCCCCGGCCCCGGAGCCCTCCGGCCCTTCGCGCCCCTGGCAGCTCCTGCTCCTCTCCGCCGCGACCCCGGCCGCCCTGGAAGCCGCCACGGATGCCCTGGCCGGCCACCTGGAGGCCCACCCGGAGCAGCCGCTCGCGGACGTCGCCTATACGCTCTCGGTCGGCCGCAAGGTGATGCGGCGCCGCCGCGCCCTGGTCGCGCAAGAGGCGACCGGCGCGTCCCAGGCGCTCTCCGGACGGGAACCCGGGCAGTTGCTCGAAGGGAGCGAGGAGCGCACGGACCGGTCCGTCGCCTTCCTGCTCCCCGGTCTGGGAGAGCACTACCCGGGGATGGGACAGGGGCTCTACGAGAGCGAGCCCGCCTTTCGCGAGGCGGTGGACCTCTGCTGCCGTCACCTGGAGCCGCACCTGGGTTGCGACCTGCGCCGGCTCCTCTACCCCACCCCTGCGGACAGCACACGGAAGCCCGAGGCGCTCGACTTCAAGGCCCTGGCCGGCCGGACGGCGGCCCCGAGCTCGGAGCTCGACAGCACCGCCTTCGCGCAGCCGGCACTATTCGTCGTCGAGTACGCCCTGGCGCAGCTGTGGAAGGAGTGGGGCGTCGAGCCCACGGCGCTCCTCGGCTACAGTCTCGGCGAGTACACGGCCGCCTGCCTGGCCGGCGTCTTCTCCCTGGAGGACGCCCTGCGCGTCGTCGCCCTGCGCGCCCAGCAGATCGAGCGGCTGCCGGCCGGCGCCATGCTCGCCGTGCCGCTGCCGGAGTCGGAGATCCTGCCCCTGCTCGGGGAGCACCTCGCGCTCGCGGCGGTCAACGGCCCGGAGCTCTGCGTCGTCGGCGGACCTCCCGAGGCGGTCCAGGCCCTGGAGGAGCGCCTGGCCGAGCGCGGGCTGGCGTCGCGGCGGCTGCGCACCTCCCACGCCTTCCACTCGCCGATGATGCGGCCCGTCGCCAACGAGTTCGCCCGCCTGCTGAGCAGCGTCAAGCTCGAAGCGCCCCGGATCCCCTATCTGTCGAATGTCACGGGCGCCTGGATCGAGCCCGGCGAGGCCGTCGGCCCGGCCTACTGGGTGCGCCACCTGCTCGCGCCCGTGCGCCTGGCCGACGGCCTGTCCCGGCTCTGGCAGGGCAAGGACCGGACCCTCCTGGAGGTCGGCCCCGGCGGCGGCCTGAGCAGTCTGGCGCTGCAGCATCCGGCGGCGGCCGAAGGGAGCCGGGTCGCCGTGCCGTCGCTGCCCGGAGCGTATGAGCTGCGGCCCGACCAGGCCTTCGCCCTGGGCGCCCTGGGACGGCTCTGGCTGGGCGGCGCGCGCCTGGACTGGACCGGCCTCTGGCAGCGCCAGCGGCGCCGCCGGCTGCGTCTGCCCACCTACCCCTTCGAGCGGCGGCGCTATTGGGTGGAGGAAAGGCCCATCGCGGCGGTCCAACGCCCGGCGTGGGAGACCACCGGGGCCGAGGCCGCGGTGTCGACCACGCTCCACTCCCGTCCGCCGTTGCCCACCCCCTACGCGGCTCCCATCAATCCGGAGGAGGAGACGCTCGCCGGGGTGTGGCAGGAGCTGCTGGGCGTCGAGCCGATCGGCAGGCACGACAGCTTCTTCGACCTCGGCGGCCACTCGCTCCTCGCCGTCCAGCTCATGGCGCGCCTCGCGGAGCGGCTCGGCGCCGACCTGCCGGTCGCGACGCTGTTCGAGGCGCCGACGATCGCCCTCCTGGCCGAGGCGGTGCAGGCTGTCCGCGGGGAGCGGTCACTGGTCCCGCCGCCCCTGGTGCCGGTTCCCCGGCAGGGCGACCTCCCCCTCTCCTTCGCCCAGGAGCGGCTCTGGTTCCTCGACCGGCTGATCCCGGACAGCCCCATCTA
>JBKKAU010000901.1:0-1707 GCA_046714475.1 Thermoanaerobaculia bacterium | reverse complement strand
CCTCCGCCACCCCCGGCGGCCCGGCCGGGCCGCCCCGCCGGGTTAACCGTGCCGGGCGGGGGCCCCCCCCCCCCCCCAGCCAGGGCATCCCGGGCAGCTTCCGGCGCGGGCCCCTGGCTGGTCTTCGCCGACCGGACCGGGCTGGGAGAGCGCGTCGTCGACGCCCTGCGCCAGGAGGGGGAGCGGGCGGTCTCGGTCATCGCGGCGGAGCCCGGGGCCGCCACGGACTGGGACGAGGTGACGGACCGGTTCACGTTCGACCCGGCCCGGCACGAGTCTTACGGGGAGCTCGTCGCGCGGCTGCGCCAGGCGGGCGCCCTGCCGCGCCGGGTGCTCCACCTGTGGACCGTCGACCCCGCCGGGGACCTGCTGCCGTTCGGCCGCTCGCAGGAGCCGGGACTGTTCAGCCTGCTGTTCCTCGCCCAGGCTCTTGGCGAAGCGGGCGCCGGCGAGCCGCTCCAGGTGACCGTCGTGTCGAGCCGCTCGCAGCAGGTGGTGGACGGCGAGCCGGTCGATCCGGCCAAGGCGACGCTCGCCGCGGCGCTCAAGGTGCTGCCGCAGGAGTACCCGCATTGGACCTGCCGCGGCGTCGACGTGGCGCCGCCCGCGCCCGGCTCCGTCGAGGAGGCGCGTCTCGTCGAGCGGCTGCTCGCCGAGGCCGAGACGGCCGGACCCGATTCGATCGTAGCCTGGCGCGGCCGGGACCGCTGGACGCGGACATTCGAGCCGGCGCGGCTGGAGGCTCCGGCCTCTGGCCCGCGGCTGCGTCGCGAAGGCGTCTACCTGGTGACCGACGGCCTGCACCGGCTCGGCACCGCCATCGCCGGCCACCTCCAGCGCGACCTGGGGGCGCGGGTCGCGCTGATCGTGCCGACCGGCTTCCCGCGTCCGGAGGACTGGGACCGTCTGCTCGCCGCCGCCCGGCCCGAAGACGAGGAGGCGCTCGCCAGTATCCGCCGTCTGCGCGAGCTGGAGAGCGCGGGCGGCGAGGCCTGGGTGGTGGCGGCGGACCTCCGCGACCGCGCGCAGCTCGCCGGGGCGCTGGACCGGGTGCGCGAGCGGTTCGGCGCGCTGCACGGCGTCTTCCACACCGCCGCCACGGCCTCCGGCGGCCTGATCCAGCTCAAGACCGCCGAGACCTTCGCCGCCGACCTGGCGCCGCACGTCGAGGGGGCCTGGCTGCTGCGCTCGCTGCTCTCCGATCAGAATGTCGACTTCCTGCTGCTCTGCTCCTCGGTGCTGTCGGTCACCGGCGGCTTCGGCCAGCTGGAGATCGCGGCGGCCGGCAACGTCCTCGACGCCCTGGCGGCCGGGAGCTCCGGCGGGCCGCTGACTCTGGCCGTCCACTGGGACCCCTACCAGTGGGACAGCTGGCTCGCGGCGGGCACCGGGGGCGCGTCGTGGCTCTCGGCCGAGGAGATCGAGCAGAACCTGAAGCGGTACAGCGTGCCCTCTTCGCGCAGCGCCGAGGCCCTGTCGCGGCTGCTCGCCGCCGAGCTGCCGCGCGTCGTGGTCTCGTCGCGTGACCTGGAGGCCTTGGTCCGCCAGACCGATCAGGTGACGGCGGCGACGCTGATGTCGCAGATGGAGCGGTCGCGCCCCACCGGGCCGGCGCACGCCCGGCAGCTCGCGACGCCGTACACGGCGCCGCGCAACGACCTCGAAGCCGAGATCGCCGAGGCCTGGCAGGAGCTGTTCGGCATCGCG